>JAWOGT010000047.1:0-20320 GCA_046496585.1 Halopseudomonas sp. | reverse complement strand
ATGCTGACCGGCTCAGCGCCCAGGCTATCGTTGACGATTTCATGCCAGACCAAGATCCGCTGCGGGTAAGCCTTGGCTTCGCCTTGATGGTAGACCCCGAATACAATGTCCTGGGGCTTGAGAAAATCATCCCCAGCCCTGGCGTCGCTGAAGCTCGGCGAGTCAATGGCCGGAATACCGTCCTTGCCAGGCCCACCGGACAGGATCTGCTCGGCAAATGACCCCTGGCTGGGCGACAGTACTCGCTCGGGGCCGGCCGGAGGCAGGGCTTCAGCCGCGCTGATGCTGCCCAGACAGAGCAGACCTAGCACCGCCAGAAAACGCATGGATTTCATCGTACCTCCCATGAGCCCGCAGGGTAAAGGGCACCTGTCCGGCTCGCACCGACGTGAAAGTTGCCTCGTGCAATTGAGATGCGTCGCGGCTGACGTTGTTACAGGCTCATAGGCTCAGAAAGGGACGCAGGTTCAGCAGCGTCATCAACATGATCAGTAACACGCCGATAGTGAAAACCTTGCGTCGCCAGACCACGACGTTGTCACCCAGATGAATGAAGGCGTGCCCAAGGCGTGTGGCTATGTAAGCCCAGGCAACCATCACCACCAGCCAATCCACTCTATCCAGCGCCCAGGCCATCAGACTCAGTAAATAGAACAGCACCGGTGTCTGGAACTGGTTTTCGATATTGTTAGTAACCTTGAGGACGTAATCTGGCCACGCCTCCTTGTGCAGGGCGCTGCGACTCTCGTCGACTTCGTTCAACCGGCGGGCGCGAGACTTGACCTGGCCCAGGCGAATAAACAGCAGCAAGGTGAGTATTACCTGAGTCGCTACAGGAAGGAAAATCAGATCGCGTTCCATGGGTCACCTTTGAAGCGAGATTGCCGGTTGCTGGCGCAGGGTAAGCTTATTGCTTCAGTGTGGGTCTGTTGAAGAAGAAAACCAGGGCTGACAGTAGAAACACGATACCGAAGGCTAACAGGCCGAGGTTGATACCAAATATGAGCTTTTCGGACCCGTCGGAGAGCAGCATCGAGCCGCCATACAGGTTGCGTGTGAAGTAGGCGAAGAGGAAACCGCCAGTGACCAGCATGGCTAGAATGCTGGCAAGGCGTATCTGCTTATGTTTCCAGGTTAACCAGAGGGTCAGAAAGGCCAGGGCTGAGTTTGTCGCCAACTGCCAGACTTCATGCAGGCGCACATGGGGCTCCCATAGCGGGTTGAATACATGGGTCTGGTTGATTTCCAGCAACGGCACGCCAACCCCAAAGAGCAAGGCGCCGAAGGTAATGATCAGTTTGGCAGGCATCGTTGCAGTTCCTCTTGAAACTGTAGTTGTAGCCAAATATGGAAACCAGGCCCAAACAGCATGACTTTCTGAATCGGGAGCCTGAGCCCTTGTTCAAGTGTGTGATGAAAATCAAGAGCTCTTGTTACAGTATGGAAAGGCTTGGCCTGTGAGGGCCTTTTTCATGTCTAAAGGTAGCGAGCGCTACCGGGCTCGCCTTGTCGGCATGCCAGCGGACTTGATGGAACAGACCCGTCAGAGCGAAAAAGTACAGGACACCTGGACGCTGCGCAGCCCGGTCGATGGCGTGGTGCGCGAGTTATCGTTGCACGAGGGCAAGATTCTGCCCGCCGGGTCGACCATGATCGTTATCAATGGCACCGACCGGGTCTGGCTGGAAGTAGCCTTGCCCGAAGCGCAGGCGGGCGGCGTGCAGGCAGGGCACTATGTGCTGTTCGATGAGGGGACTGATCTCTACTGGGTCCGTTCTCGAGCCCAATCAGGTTCAGGGTCGTTTGCCCGCAAGCGTGACGCCCTCATTGGGGCCCGATGCCGCAAACTGATAGAGGAATTCATCGTTGTTGATCAGCGCTTGAAGCATGAAAAGTTGCACGCCTGAGGCGCTTGATGATGTCCGGATGCGATGCGCGCTGATGCTCGTCTGTCATTTCTAATTCCTATCCCCATTGGGTGGGTGGTATGCTCCGGCATGCTATTTATCCCACACCCATGCCCACCAGCTGACTCATGATCACGGCCATCCATCGTAAAATGCTGCTTCCGGTTCTGGTCATGCTGCTTGCCCTGGCTGGCATGTCGCTCTCGGTTGTCGGCGAAGCATCGTCCCATGGCGTTGCCGAGCTGGCTGGCGCTGCGTCAGTGGAGCATGATGAGCACCCACACAGTCACGATGATGTTGACGAAAAGTCAGATGATCACGCGCATCATGATACGGGTAATCACAGCCACGAATCTTTCGATCACCCGACCATCCGGCCCGTCTCTGGCGCCAGGATGTCACTCCGGCAACTCACGCCCCATGCCGGAGACTCCCCCCGCAGGTTTCGTTACCGCCTCGAGCGCCCACCCAAAGCAGCTTGACTGATAGCGTCTTGCTGCATTGCAGCTGTTTAAATCAAATCTGTTGGAGTCTATATGTTGTCAATTTTGTTTGATGGCCGTTGGCGTGCGCGTTCAGCCGCTGGCGGTTACCGTCTGTTCTGGATATGCCTGGCCCTCGGGCTGCTCGGCATGAGCGCCGACGTGCTGGCCCACGCGGTGGCCGAAGGCGATAAGGGGTACATACAGGAAATTACCGGGGTAAACCTCATTGCGTTCATGTACCTCGGGGCCAAGCACATGGTGACCGGCTATGATCACCTGCTGTTCCTTCTGGGGGTGGTGTTTTTCCTCTACCGCATGCAGCACATCGCAATCTATGTGAGCCTGTTCGCGCTGGGGCATTCCGCCACTATGCTGCTGGGTGTGTATTTCAATATCGGCATCAACAGCTACATCATCGACGCTATCATCGGGCTTTCAGTGGTGTACAAGGCGCTGGACAACCTGGGCGCGTATCAGCGCTGGTTTGGCTTTCAGCCCAATACCAAGGGCGCCACCTTGATCTTCGGCTTCTTCCACGGCTTTGGCCTGTCATCGAAAATCATCGAATACAACATCTCCCCGGATGGCCTGGTCGCAAACCTGCTGGCCTTCAACGTCGGCGTGGAAATTGGCCAGCTCATTGCTCTGGCCGGGATCCTGATCGTGATGAGCTTCTGGCGTAAGACCGATGGCTTCTTTCGCCATGCCTACACCGCCAACGTGGCCATGATGGGCGCCGGCTTTCTGCTCATCGGCTATCAGCTTACCGGCTATTTTGTCGCTTAATTCTGGAGACCTTTTATGTATAACACCGATATGCCCTCACGCAATGAACTACCCAGCTCCGCAAAGCTGATTCGCTCCACTATCATCGCTGCCATCGTCGCGCTGGTGCTGCTGGTCACCGTAGTGATGCCCGCCGAGTACGCAATGGACCCCACCGGCGCAGGCCGCCTGCTTGGTTTGACGGAGATGGGTGAGATCAAGGAGCAGCTGGCTGACGAAGCAGCGGCTGACGACTCAGCGGCTGATGAATCAGCGCAGTTGACGGCGGTGCCGGCTGCCACGCAGGAGCCTTCGGCGGAGCCCGTCGCACCCGCCCAACAGACAGCCGCTGTGCCTGAGCCGCAAACCGAGTTACCTGTCGCAACGCCTGCTCCGGCAGTCGCGGCCCAATCCGAATGGCAGGATGAGGTGCGTGTGGTCCTCACTCCCGGCGAAGGTACCGAGTACAAACTCACTATGCAAGAAGGCGCCACCGCTAGCTTTCACTGGGTAACCGAGGGCGGCCCGGTCAACTTCGACACCCACGGCGACGGTGGTGGCCAGTCCATCTCCTACGTGAAAGGGCGGGGCGTCGCGGAAGATAAAGGCGAACTGGAGGCGGCGTTCACAGGCAACCATGGCTGGTTCTTCCGCAACCGAAACAGCAATGACGTCACGCTGGTGCTGCGTACCCGCGGTAACTATGGCGAGCTGAAGCGGGCCATCTGAGGCTGTAGATAACCGGTAAACCCGGGCAGATTTATTTTTTCGCCGCAGGCCGTCGACAATAAATCTGTCCCGGATCGGCTGGTCCCGATCTAGTTGTAGCCATGCTCGTTACACCTTACGCATTTGTAAGGATTACAACAGCTTACTGTAAGCCTCTCGCGGTTAATCTGCAGACATTCCCAACAGTGAGGTGACACATGAAAAAACTGACACAAATGATTCTACCCCTGGCCCTGGCTATCGCGTCTTCAGTTGCCCTGGCAGAGGGTGGCAGTGATTACGCGCTGAGCAGCGTACCAAGCACACAAGCCCCTGCGATGGTGTCTCAGCTGGCGTATCAGAACCCGCACTTTGTCAGAACGGCCATCGCTAGTACCCCGCGAAACGTTGATAATCAGCACATGAAAGGCGGCATGAAAATGGGCATGATGTCCGACATGCAGCAGAAGATGAATCGCTGAGACGAAATGCTGAACACTGTAAAGACACGACAAATGGCCGGGTAGTGTTGCAGGTAATGCGAGACAGACGTGGGGCTCCAAATCGAGTCCTTTTGCTTCGGCCATGATGAAAATCATGGCTTTACACCCTCGGCAAGGGTGCCTCTAATGGCTGTAGTCTGGTTTGCAGTATTTAATGCACCGTGCAGACAGCTGGTCAGTAATGTGCACAACGGCCTCAGTATTCCTATCGCAGCCTACCCCGACAGATTACGCCGGCGTTAGTTGCGAAACTGACATAAAAGTAATTTTCGGCTCAGTTTTTTGTCAGCAAGCATTGATACAATTATGCCCATCAGCCTGATGAGAATAAGTATGAACATACTTCGCTGCATACGAATTCGCTTTCTAGTAGCCTAAAGCTATGATCCCGTACCGGAAGCTGTTTCTCGTTTTTTTAATGATTGTTGCGCTTCCTGTTACCGGGATGGCGCAAATCATGGTGCCGGGTACGCATCAGGCCATGGTTCAAACGACCGGGGTGGCTGGCATCGGTGCACCGCACTTGGTCACTTCGCCGCATGACTGTGGTGCTCAGTCCCGTTCAGTCTGCGATAACGGTCAGGAGTGCAAAATCAGTAGCCTCTTGCAGTTAGCGCTCAACAAGGTCGCTGTGCCAGCGCTAAGCCTAAGCCCGTCTATCGTCTCCCTCCCTACCCAGGTCCCTACTCGGGCACCTGACATTGTCTGGCACCCCCCGCGCAGCTGATTGTGTTTGTCTGTCCCAGTTTCGCCTGACCTGTTGGTGCAGGCGGTCCAGGCATGCCACTGGCATGCGCTAGAACCGTAACGGAATCGACGATATGAATCAGCGAATTCACGGCGCGCGTTTATACGCAGCCGCCCTGTTTTTTGGCCTGGCTGCCGTACCTGGTATGTCCATAGCGCTCACACTCGGAGAAGCTATTGCTCTGGCCGAGCGCGAAGCCCCTTCACTGGCTGCTCGCGGCGCGAACCTGCAAGCGGCCCAAAGCCTGGTTACGCCGGCTGGCCAACTGCCGGACCCCAGGCTTCAGTTGGGGCTTCAGAATCTGCCTGTCGAGGGTGACTCCAGGCTGCGTCTGGGCGCAGAAGCGATGAGCATGCAGATGGTTGGCGTTATGCAAGAAGTTCCCAGCCGTGCCAAGCGCCGAGCACGCGTAGACGCGGCCGAAGCCACTGTGCGATTGGCGCAGGCTCAGCGAACGGTAGAGCAGGTCAAAGTTCGGCAGTTCGCGGCCGAGGCCTGGATTGCCACCTTGGCGGCCGAACAGAAGCTGACCATTTTTAACCAGCTCTACGCCGAAAATCGTCTCCTGGCGCAAGCGGTCAAGGCAAAGATTGCGGGTGCTCGCGGACTCTCGAGCGATAGCGTATTGCCTAAACAGGAAGCAGCGCTTCTGGCTGAGCAGGAAGATCTCCTGGCCCGGAACAAAACGATTGCCCGTGCCGAGCTGCAACGCTGGATAGGCGAGGCGGCGAGCCTAGCGCTGGAGGGGAGTTGGCCGCAATGGCGCAACAGCCCCGAACTTTACCGCCACAACCTTATCCGCCACCCCGAGTTGCTGGAATTTGACCCGCTGACCGGTCGCGCGGAGGCGCAGATTGCCGAAGCTGTCTCGGAAAAGACGCCGGACTGGGCTTGGGGCGTGGACTACCAGAAGAGAGGGAGCGGTTTCGGCGACATGATCAGCCTCAACGTCAGCTTCGATCTGCCGGTATTCACAGGATCCCGACAGGATCCAAAAATCAGCGCTGAGCGCGCACGCCTGGAAGGGCTGGGGGCCGAGCGACAGGCGATGCTGCTTCTGCTCAGTCAGCAACTGTCCGCAGATCTTGCGGAGCTGCAGCGGCTGGAGCGGGCGTTCACACGCACTGACGAAATACTGCTGCCACTCGCCGAAGAAAAGGTGCGTCTGGCCATGGCCGATTACCGGTCCGGTCAGGGTGAACTCACGTCTGTGATCGCGGCGCGGCAGGAACGTGTGGCGGTACGTCTGCGCCTTATCGACCTCGCCCGTGACCGTTCGCTGACAGATGCCGGCCTACATTTCGCTTTCGGAGACACCCAGCCATGACCTTTCGATTCAAGCGGCTGGCTCTGCTAATGAGCCTGCCAGTATTGCTAACTGCCAACCTGACCACCGCTTTAGTGCTGATCCCTAGCATTGCCCAGGCTGAGACTGCCGATCAAGGCGAGAGAGAGGTCCTGTACTGGTATGACCCGATGATGCCACAGCAACGTTTTGACGCGCCGGGTCCTTCGCCCTTCATGGATATGGATCTGGTGCCGCGGTATGCCGATGAAGGCGGCGATGGCGCGTCAATGACCATTGATCCTTCGATCATGCAGAACCTGGGGATGCGTATCACCGTGGTCACCCGCGAGCCTATCAGCCAGACGGTCGAAGCGGTGGGCGCGCTGGGCTACGATGAGCGTGATGTCGCCATTGTCCAGGCGCGCAGTGCCGGTTTCGTCGAGCGGGTTTACGATCGCGCGCCAGCCGACCTGATCGCCAAACACGCACCGCTGGCCGAATTATTCGTCCCACAATGGTCGGCGGCGCAGGAGGAATACCTGGCATTGCGTGGCATGCACGAGCCACAACTGCTGGCCGCTGCTCGCCAGCGGCTGCGGCTTGCCGGCATGCCGCCCGAGTACATTGCCGAGCTTGAGCGCAGTGGCAAGGCCAGGCTGACCTGGACTGTCACCAGCCCGATCGGCGGCGTGCTTCGCTCCCTCGAGGTTCGCGAGGGCATGACGCTGGCGGCTGGCGCCTCCCTTGCCCGTATCAATGGTCTGGAGAATGTCTGGCTGGAAGTGGCCGTCCCGGAAGCGCAGGCGGCCAACCTGAAAGTGGGTCAGACCGTCGAGGCCCGACTTCCCGCCTTTCCAGGTGAACGCCTTGAAGGTGCTATCCAGGCCATATTGCCCGAAGCCAACCTGGCTAGCCGGACCGTGCGGGTCCGCGTGGTACTGCCCAATCCAGAGCACCAGCTGCGCCCGGGCATGACCGCCGACGTGACCCTCAGCCGCGACAGTGATGAAGCGCTGGTAGTGCCTACCGAGGCACTGATTCGAACCGGGCGGCGCACGATTGTCATGCTCGCCGAAGGGGAGGGCCAGTACAGCCCGGTAGAAGTCCGCGTTGGTCGCGAAACCGAGGGCAAGACAGAGGTATTGTCTGGCCTTGAGGAAGGTCAGCGCGTGGTCGCCTCAGGGCAGTTCCTGCTGGATTCCGAGGCCAGCTTGCGCGGGTTGACCGCCCGGCAGGGCACAGAAAAGCACGTCACTGGGCCAGCCTTGCACGAAGCGGAGGGCACTATCATGGGCCTTGAAGACGAGATGATCGGCTTGTCTCACGGTCCGTTCAAAACATTGAACATGCCGGGCATGACGATGGCGTTTCCTGTGGCGGACAAATCTCTCCTGGATGGGCTCAGCGAAGGTGATCGAGTCCGTGTCGGTGTCAGCGAAAGCGACGAAGGCCTGCTGATCGAACAGATCGAGCAACTCGGAGACCGGCCATGATCGCCAACATCATTCGCTGGTCAGTCGCCAATCGGTTTCTGGTACTGCTGGCAACGCTGTTTACGGTGGCCTGGGGCGTGTGGTCAATCCAGCACACCGCCGTTGATGCCTTGCCTGACCTGTCCGACGTTCAGGTCATCATCCGCACGCCCTATGCCGGGCAAGCTCCCCAGATCGTTGAAAATCAGGTGACCTACCCGCTGGCCACGACCATGCTCTCGGTGCCCGGGGCGAAGACCGTGCTAGGTTATTCATTCTTCGGCGACAGTTACGTCTATGTGCTTTTCGAGGACGACACCGACCTGTACTGGGCCCGCTCACGTGTGCTCGAGTACCTCAGCCAGGTGCAGAGCCGCCTGCCCAAAGGCGTTACGCCTGCGCTCGGTCCGGATGCCACGGGGGTTGGCTGGATCTACCAGTACGCCCTGGTTGACCGCACCGGACAACACGATTTGGCCCAATTGCGCTCGCTGCAGGACTGGTTCCTGCGCTACGAGCTCAAAACGCTTCCCAACGTCGCCGAGGTGGCGCCGATTGGAGGCATGGTCAAGCAGTACCAGGTGGTGATGGATCCGGTACGGATGGCCAGTCAACAGATCACCCAGCAGCAGATCAGACAGGCGATTGATGAGGCCAACCAGGAGACCGGCGGGAGCGTCCTGGAACTTGCCGAAAGCGAGTTCATGGTTCGCGCGTCGGGCTATCTCTCCTCGTTGCAGGATTTTCGCAGCATACCGCTGCGCCTGGACGCCAGCGGTACGCCGATAACACTCGGTGATGTCGCGCATATTCAGCTGGGTCCGGAGATGCGCCGGGGGATTGCCGAACTGGATGGCGAAGGTGAAGTGGTAGGTGGCGTGGTGATTCTGCGCAGCGGAAAAAATGCCCGCGAAACCATCACCGCCGTGCAGGCCAAGCTCCAGGAGTTGCAGAAGAGCCTGCCTGAAGGGGTCGAGGTGGTCACCACCTATGATCGCAGCAAACTGATTGACAGCGCTGTCTTAAACCTCAGTATCAAGCTGGTGGAGGAGTTCATTGTTGTCGGCTTGGTCTGCGCCTTGTTCCTCTGGCACCTGCGCTCGTCGCTGGTTGCGATCGTGTCCTTGCCGGTGGGGATTCTTATCGCGTTTATCATCATGCAGCGGCAGGGCGTGAACGCCAACATCATGTCCCTGGGGGGTATCGCGATCGCGATCGGTGCCATGGTCGATGCGGCAATTGTGATGATCGAGAATGCCCACAAGCACATAGAAGCCTGGCACAAGAAACACCTGGGCAAGAAGCTTGAGGGTGCCGAGCACTGGCAAGTCATCACCAATGCCGCGATTGAAGTCGGTCCGGCGCTTTTTTTCAGTCTGCTTATCATCACCTTATCGTTCATTCCTGTGTTCACCCTGGAAGCTCAGGAGGGGCGATTGTTCGGGCCACTGGCCTTCACCAAAACCTATGCCATGGCGGCAGCCGCAGGGCTATCGGTCACCCTGGTGCCGGTATTGATGGGGTATTGGATTCGCGGAAAGATCCCGGACGAGCACCGCAATCCGATCAACCGCGGGCTTATCCGGGTGTATCAGCCAGCCCTCGAAGCCGTGCTCCGTTGGCCAAAGGCGACCATCGCCGTCGCTATCCTTATCTTTCTGACGGCGCTCTGGCCTATCTCCCAACTGGGTGGTGAATTTCTGCCACCTCTGGATGAAGGCGACTTGCTGTACATGCCCACGGCACTTCCAGGCTTATCGGCTCAGAAAGCCTCTGAGCTTTTACAGCAGACCGACCGCATGATCAAAACCGTCCCTGAGGTGAAACGCGTTTTCGGCAAGGCAGGGCGTGCCGACACGGCTACCGATCCGGCACCCTTGACCATGTTCGAGACGACCATTCAGTTCAAACCACGGGACCAGTGGCGTGCGGGGATGACGCCTGACAAACTGGTGAAAGAGCTGGACAAGGCCGTGCAGGTGCCGGGGCTGGCTAACCTGTGGATCCCGCCGATCCGCAACCGTATCGATATGCTGGCCACCGGTATCAAGAGTCCGATCGGGGTCAAAGTCTACGGCTCGGAGCTGGTGCAAATCGACAAGGTGACGCAAATTGTTGAACGCATCGCCAAGACCGTTCCCGGCGTCAGTTCGGCTGTGGCCGAACGCCTCACGGGCGGGCGCTATATCGATGTTGACATCGATCGCACTGCAGCTGCGCGCTATGGGCTGAATATTGCTGAGGTGCAGGCAATCGTGGCGGGCGCCGTCGGCGGCGCCAATATTGGCGAAACCGTCGAGGGCCTGGCGCGTTATCCCATCAGCCTGCGCTACCCGCGCGAGTGGCGCGACTCGTTGAGCGACTTGCGAAACCTGCCGATCTACACCCCTGAGGGGAGTCAGATCACCCTGGGCACGGTGGCGCAGATCAAGGTGACCGATGGCCCACCGATGCTCAAGAGCGAGAATGCCCGACTCACCGGCTGGGTATACATCGACGTGCGCGATCGCGATATGGCGGCGGTGGTGCACGATCTGCGTAGCAAAATCGACAGCGAAGTGCCCCTGGAGTCAGGCATGAGTATCAGCTATTCCGGGCAGTTCGAGTTCATGGAGCGCGCCAATGCCAAGCTGAAAATGGTCGTGCCGGCCACCCTGGTCATCATTTTTGTGCTGCTTTATCTGATTTTCAACCGCTTCAGCGAAGCCATGCTGATCATGGCGACATTGCCGTTCGCCCTGACCGGTGGTGTCTGGTTCCTGTACCTGCTCGATTACAACCTGTCGGTAGCCACTGGCGTGGGATTCATTGCGCTGGCGGGGGTATCGGCCGAGTTTGGCGTCATCATGCTCCTGTACCTGACCAATGCCTGGACCGAGCGGGTGAAGGCAGGACGTGCGGATAGTCCGGCGCTACTGGAAGCGATCCGCGAGGGCGCAGTGCAACGTGTAAGACCCAAGGCCATGACCGTGGCTGTGATCATCGCCGGCCTGCTGCCAATCCTGCTCGGCAGTGGTACCGGTAGTGAAATCATGCGCCGTATTGCCGCGCCCATGGTTGGCGGCATGATCACTGCGCCGCTACTGTCCTTGTTCGTTCTTCCGGCGGCTTATCTGCTGATGAGACGTCGGGCTGCCCAGCAACACAAACCGCAATCTGGAGATACATTATGAAGATTAAACTGGCATTGATTCTTGGCCTGGCTCTGACTCCGGTAGCCTTCGCCGAAGAGATGACGAGTATGGATACCAAGCAGGCTATGCCGACGGAAAACAGGCCAATGCAGCACCAGGACCCGGCGGCGCAGACCGCGACAGCAACGGGCACTGTGCGCAAGATCAAGCAGGATAAAGGCACCGTCATCATTGCCCACGGCGCCGTATCGGAGCTTGGCTGGCCTGCCATGGTCATGGGTTTCAAGGCAACACCGGAACAGATGGCGCAGCTCGATGAAGGCGACGAAATCGAGTTTGAATTCACCTCGAAAGGGATGAACTCAATCATCACTTCGATCAAGCAGCTTTAACCAGGGTCCATGGCTATCGATCACCTCTGGTGCGGTAGCCATGCTAACAATGCCTTACTCATTTGTAAGCTTTCCAACAGCTTACTGTCAGCCTCCTACGGTTAATCTGCAGACATTCCCAATAACGAGGTGACACATGAAAAAACTGACCCTAATGATTATCCCGCTGGCTTTGGCTGTTGCGTCTTCATTTGCGCTGGCAAACGACGGCAGTGACTACGCGCTGAGTAACGTTCCCCAGGCGCAAGCGCCCAATATGGTTCCTCAGCTGGCGCATCAGAATTCGTATTTCGTCAAAACGCCCAGTGCTAACACCCCGTGCAACATTGAACATCAGCCTATGCAAGGCAACATGAAAATGGGCATGATGTCCGACATGCATCCGATGATGAAAGACTGTTCTGACATGATGCAGAAAATGAAAACCCAGCACGCTGCCGGGTAATGCCGAAGACGCCTCGAATTACGCAAGCGACGTGAGGGCGAGCCATTTTTCTTCGGTTATGATAAAACCAGAGGTCACATTGCGCCCAAACGGGAGTGATTAGCCTCTTTCATTTCACGCCGGAGAGATTGGCATATCAACAAGAATGCAGTACTAAATACGCCTGAGCTGCACGTCGCGATCTTTGCCTTCTTCCTGCACTTTGTCTGGGAACTGATGCAATTGCCATTGTTTTCGGGTTTCGACAACGTGCACTACTTTCGCGTTATTCTGCACTGTACTAAAGCCACCGGCGGCGACGTCATTATTTCCCTTGTAGCGTTCTGGAGCGCGAGTGCCGTTGCCCGCTCGAGGTACTGGTTTCTCGCAGATCGACTTCTGCCTGTTGGTGTTTTTCTAATCGCAGGTCTGGTGATTACAGTCGTTTTTGAACTCTTGGCTACAGGCCCGCTGCAGCGCTGGAATTACTCCGAGTCTATGCCGCTGCTGCCCTTTACGTCTGTTGGCTTGTCGCCGATTGCCCAATGGCTTGTGTTACCTGTTCTGCAACTGTGGTTTGTTCGCCGGCAGGTGCTTGGCGGGCAGTCCCAATTCGCTCCGATGTAGGGGCAGTCTGGGACGCCCCTGACGCACTCTTTGAATATAAGCGAGACATAGACATGAGCAGGTTGTCCCTACGCAGCAGGATGGCGCTTCTTTTCATAGTAGTGGTAACCACAGTGCTGGCGCTTGCCGCGGTGAGCTTTGACTTTTTTTGTCGTCTGCATTTCGAGCGCCAGGATGAACAGGTGCTCGAGGACAAGCTGCATGCGCTGAACGCCGTTCTGACGCGTAACGACCGTTTTGAGTCATCCATGGTGTCCGACATCGACCAATTACTCGACACGTCATTAGGTTTTGCTGCCGTGATTAAAACCGGAAATCGCGTCGTTTATGCACATCACAACCTGTCCGAAAAACACCTGCCATTGAACCGTCCTGATCATTCCGGCGAGTGGCGGATTCAACTGGGGCCCAACCTCTACACGGGGATTACCCAGGAGATTGGGCCGTGGGCTGATGGGACAGGAGGGACGATTCACCTGGCCCTGGATATCACCCACCGCACCCACTTTTTTGAAATGATTCGGCAGTGGTTTATTTATACGTTGATCATCAGCGCCATTCTCAGCGGCCTGCTGGGTTTTGCTTTTATTGGTCGGGGACTCAAGCCAATTTCCAGGTTGTCAAAAACCACGTCCACCATCACTGCCAATTGTCTGGACACGCGTATCTCAGCCGAGTCGGTGCCGGCGGAACTGCATGAACTGGTCGCCGACTTCAATGCCATGCTTGAACGACTGGATGGTTCCTTTCTTCGCCTGTCGAGCTTTTCAGCTGACATTGCGCATGAGCTGCGCACCCCGCTGAACAGCATGCTGACACAAACCGAAGTCGCGCTGATGAAGGATCGCTCTGGCGAAGACTACAAGGATATTCTGTTGTCGACTCTGGAAGAGTTGCGGCGGATGTCGCGTATGGTGGACGACATGCTGTTTCTGGCCAAGGCCGACAATGGCATGATCACCCCCGATTTCGAGGATCATGACCTGGCGGCTGTCGCCTCCAGTGTGCTTGAGTATTACCAATATGCTGCCGACGAGAAGGGCATAAAACTGGTCATGCACTGCAGCGGCGCTACCCGGGTGAAAGGGGATAACCTGATGTTACGGCGGGCAATTGCAAATATGATTTCCAACGCGGTTCGCTATGGGACGCAAGGCAGTGCTATCGACATTGGTGTTTCGCGAGCGGGTCAATGGGTTCTGCTGAAAGTCAGCAATCACGGCCCAACGATACCCGCCGAGCATGTCGACAAGCTTTTTGACCGATTTTACCGGATCGATACAGCCAGACGCGAGGGCTGCACCCTGAATGCGGGCCTGGGGATGGCGATCACCCGGTCGATCATCGAAGCACATAAAGGATCCATCGACTGCAGCTCGGCGGACGGAATCACCACCTTCGAGATGAAATTGCCAGCAACTGTTTAAGCATGTAACGCCAAGCCTAGCCAGGCTCTGTAGCATCGATGAAATAGCCCATGCCGCGAACGGTTTGAATCAACTTTACCGGGAAGTCATCATCAATTTTCGCGCGTAGCCGCCGGATAGCGACCTCAATAATATTGGTGTCGCTATCAAAGTTGATATCCCAGACTTTTGATGCAATGAGCGATTTGGATAACACTTCACCGCGACGGCGAAGCAGCAGCTCGAGCAACATGAATTCCTTTGCGGTCAGGTCGATGCGTTTTCCTTCGCGCTCGACTCTTCGCTTGAGCAAGTCCACCTGAAGGTCCGCAATGGCCAAGCTAGTCTGGACGGTTGCACTGTTTCCACGGCGCAGCAACGACCTCACCCGGGCAAGCAATTCGGAAAAGGCAAACGGCTTGATCAGATAATCATCCGCCCCAAGCTCCAGCCCCTTGACCCTGTCTTCAACGCGGTCCCTTGCAGTCAGAAACAGCGCAGGCGTATCACTGCCAGCAGCCCGCACTTTTTCCAGAACTTGCCAGCCCTCAAGACCCGGCATCATCACATCCAGGATCAACAGGTCATAGGACTCATCAAGGGCCTGTTGAACTGCATCAATTCCGTTAGTGACCAAGTCCACCACAAAGCCCGCTTCAGTCAGGCCTTGTTTCAGATAAACGCCGGTCTTCGGCTCATCCTCAGCAACCATAATTTTCACAGCCATACACCTCTTTGTGCACAAGGACCGCATCAGACTAGCCGAATTACGCCTGTTTTGCTCGTAGCCAAGAGCTACATTCGAGTCAAAATGCCGCCACCTGACTGAATTGTAATGTTCGAGTCAGGTGAGCGATAGGTTCGTTTGATAGGGTTGAATCATCCAGTTGTGTTGTAACGGGTTCGCACTTCACCTGACCACGAGACACCTAGTCGAAAACGTATGGGATGTTCAGGTCGACCTCCCAATACACGATACTCCGCAGGAGAAGATGGAATGAATAAAGCACTTTTTTTGATTGTAGCTGCAGCAATATCAATGCCTGCAACCGCTTTTGCGGCGGGTGCTCATGATGCTGGGCAAGGTGCCAGCAGCGGCGAGCCCGGCATCGCTGCACAAGCCGAGCGAACCATTAGCGTTGAGATGTTTGACAACTACTATGAGCCAGAGGCTATCGAGGTAAAGCCCGGTGAAACCGTGCGATTCGTGGTGGAGAACAAGGGCAGTCTCGTCCACGAGTTCAACATCGGCACCCCGGCTATGCATGAAGCTCATCAAAAGGAAATGATGATGATGGTAGAGCATGGCGCTATCCAGGGTAGCAAGCTTAACCGCGAGATGATGGCAATGGACATGGGTAACGGCCATTCCATGAAGCATGAAGACCCGAACAGCCTACTGCTGGAGCCAGGCCAGCGTCAGGAAGTCGTTTGGAAATTTGCCGATAAGGGCAACGTTGAATTCGCCTGTAACGTGCCAGGGCATTACCAGGCTGGTATGTACGGCGACGTCAATTTCAAGTAACACCGGATTATTCAAAGAGCGATGAGCGCCCGGGCTGGCGGTTGTGTTCCCAACCCAGTCTTGGCGCGGAACATTTAGGAGTGAAACGTATGAAAATACGCTTATTAACGGGGCTCCTGAGTCTGTTAATACCGGCGTTGGTTCTGGCCGACGAATACGACCTGACGGTCGACCGGGTCAAAATTGATACTGGCGATTTTGCCAAAGAGGGTATCGGATACAACGGACAATCCCCGGGCCCGGTGATGCGATTCAAGGAAGGCGAGAACGTCAAGATTAACGTGACCAATAATCTGGATGAGATGACATCCATCCATTGGCACGGACTGATCCTTCCTTTCGATCAGGACGGCGTGCCGGGCATCAGTTACCCGGGTATCAAGCCAGGAGAGACCTTTACCTACCAGTTTCCTATCCAGCAGGCCGGAACCTACTGGTTTCACAGTCACTCTGGCTTCCAGGAACCTGATGGCGCCTACGGCGCCATAGTCATCGAGCCCGAAGGGCGTGAACCTTTTCGCTACGATCGCGAGTACGTGGTTCAACTCACCGACAAACATCCCCACGCCGGTGATCGCATCATGCGGAACCTGAAAATGATTCCCGACTATTACAATCGCGAGCAGCAAACGGTGGGTGAGTTTTTCTCGGACGCTTCTGAAAACGGGTTGATGGATACCCTTCAGGGCCGGATGGCCTGGGGTGACATGCGCATGATGAAAGCGGATGTCGAGGACCTGCAGGGTTTTACCGGTCTGATTAACGGTAAAGGGCCGGCGCAAAACTGGACCGGCATTTTCGAGCCGGGAGAGCGTATCAGACTGCGTTTCATCAACTCATCGGCGATGACGTATTTTGACATTCGGATTCCTGGTCTGGAGATGACCGTTGTCCAGGCGGACGGCAACAACGTCCAGCCGGTCAACGTAGATGAGTTCCGAATCGGTGTCGCGGAAACCTACGACGTGATAGTGCGGCCGAAAGACGCGCAGGCCTACACGATTTTCGCCGAGTCAATGGGCCGTTCAGGGTATGCCAGGGCGACGCTGGCTCCAGAAGCAGGAATGGAAGCCGCCGTTCCCAAGCTGCGTGAGCCAGCGCGCCTGACCATGGCGGATATGGGCGGTATGCCCGGCATGGATCACGGCAGCATGGATATGAGCGACTCCGAAGACATGTCTGAGATGGATCACTCGAATATGCCAGGAATGGACCATTCGGGTATGGCAGGCATGGATGACGATTCCATGACAATGTCGCAACAAGGGCCAAGTGACCCTTTCTATGCCAAGGGCAGTGGTCTGATGCCCACAGCGTCTAATGGCGGCAAGTTTCTGTCCTATGCAGACTTAAAAGCTCAGAATCCACTGTACGAGGCCCGCGAGCCGACCCGGGAAATCGAGCTGCGCCTGACCGGTAACATGGAGCGTTATACCTGGAGCATTAACGGCGTCAAATACGAGGATGCAGACCCCATCCGCCTGCAATACGGCGAGCGCGTTCGCTTCAAGTTCGTCAACACAACCATGATGACACACCCCATGCACCTCCACGGTATGTGGTCGATTCTGGACGTTGGCGCAGGTGAGTGGAACCCCATCAAGCACACGGTCAGCGTTGCCCCCGGTACCACTGTGTACATGGAAACCGAAGTCGATGCGCCGGGACAGTGGGCTTTCCACTGCCACCTGTCCTATCACGCTGCAGCCGGCATGTTCCGCAAAGTGATCGTTGAGGGTGGTCCTGATTCGACTCAGGCAAAGGCAGAAGATGCGACCAGCGCGGGAGGTGATTCATGAGCTATATCCGATCCTTTATCGCTGTGAGCCTGCTCGGCTCGATGATTATCCCAACCGCTGTGGCGGCTCAGGACATGCTTGCGGACACCACGGCACGCAAGCAGGCCCTGACGTCATGGGGTGTGCAGGTAGAGGAACTGGAATACCGCTACAGTGATAATGATGAGGAGCTGGGAGTCTGGAATGCAGACTTCTTCTATGGCACCGACGATCTGAAAATCCGCTGGCTGAGCAAAGGCGAGTATGCGATTCAGGAGCAGGCCTATGAGGCCCTTGAAAACCAACTGGTCGGGCAAGTCCCCATTTCCAAGTTCTTCGACGCCAAGGCGGGTGTTCGATTCGACACACCCGAGGGGCCGGATCGTACCTATGCTGTTCTGGGCATTGCCGGGCTGGCGCCACAGTGGTTCGAGATCGATGCCAACCTGTATGTGAGCGACGAGGGCGACACCTCTGCCGGATTGGATGCAGAGTATGAGTTGCTGTTGACCAATTACTGGATTCTCTCGGCCACGCTGGATGCGACCGTGGCGTTCAGCGAGGACCGAGAAATCGGCGTCGGTAAAGGGCTGGTTTCCACCGAAACCGGGCTTAGGTTGAGCTATGATCTGATTGATCGCGCCTTTTCACCCTACATTGGTGTGGTGCACGAGCGTAAGTATGCTGACACTGCCGATTTCGCCGAAGCACAAGGCCGTGGTAGAGAAGACTGGTTCGTGGTTGTCGGCGCTCGAATCGCTTTCTGAGTGAACTGTTGAGGGGCCAGGGCATGGGTAAAACGAATATGTACAAGGGGGTTGAATGAGCCGGGATCAAGACCGGAACACTCGGTACAAGGAAGGCAGTCTTACCCTGTCAGGCACCGTCATGCTGGGTACCGGCGTCATGATCGGCGCAGGTATTTTTGCATTAACCGGGCAAATGGCGCAGATGACGGGCGTTCTTTTCCCGCTGGCGTTTCTCGCCGCCGCCGTCATTGTCAGCTTCAGCGCCTATTCCTACATTAAAATCTCCAATGCGTATCCATCGGCAGGGGGCATTGGCATGTACCTGCACAAGGCCTATGGGAACCGATTACCGACGGCATTCAATGCCTTGCTGATGTATTTTTCCATGGTGATTGCGCAGAGTTTTCTGGCCCGCACCTTCGGCGCTTACACCATGCAGTTGTTTGGTGGCGACGCAAGCGGCCGCATGGTGCCGATACTCGGCGTTTCGCTGATCCTCGCAGCCTTTTTGGTCAACCTGCTGGGTAACCGCATGATTCAAGGTGTGGCTTCCTTGATCGGCGTCCTGAAAATCGGCGGCATAGTGATTTTCGGAGTGGTCGGTGTCTGGGTCGCCGACAGCGTGTCAGTTGACTTTTCAAGCCCGGGAGAAGCTGGCACAGTTGGCAATTTTCTGGGGGCAACCGCGCTCGGCATCCTGGCTTTCAAGGGCTTCACCACCATTACCAACAGTGGCTCCGAAGTAACAGACCCTAAGCGGAACGTCGGGCGCGCCATCGTCATTTCCATTGCGGCCTGCGTGGTGATCTACACCCTGGTCGGCTTTGCCGTCGCCAGCAATCTGTCGCTGGCTGAAATCATCGAAACGCAGGACTATTCTCTTGCCGCTGCCGCGCGGCCGGCACTCGGGGAATACGCCGTCTGGTTTACCGTTGCCCTTGCCATGATGGCCACAGCCGGCGGCATTCTGGCCAGTATCTTTGCTGTCTCCCGTATGTTGGCGATGCTGACCGAAATGAAACTGGTTCCTCATAGTCACTTCGGCATGCCAGGCAGCATTCAGAAACACACGCTGGTCTATACCGTAGTCCTGGGGCTGATTCTGACGGCCTTCTTTGACCTCTCCCGGATTGCTGCGCTTGGCATCGTATTCTATCTGGTGATGGATATCGCCATTCATTGGGGTGTACTACGCTATCTGCGCAAGGACATAAAAGCGAATGCCTGGGTACCTGCCATAGCCATTGTTCTCGACTTGCTCGCGTTGGGTGGTTTTGTCTGGGTCAAGCTGAATACCGATCCGTTTGTCATCGGCGTGGCGGTGCTCGCGATGGTCGTTATTGCAGTTGCAGAGCAGATTTTTCTGAAAAAGTCAGAGAATTCCCGGCCATTGGAACATGAGAAATCGCATGAGCACCATTAACCAGAATTCGATGTGGAGGCCAGTGCCATGATGGAAGGTAATATGTTGGGCCATAGCATGTGGGCAGGCCATTGGCTGTGGATGCTGGTGATTGCCATGGTGGTGGTGGTCCCGGCCTGGCGTATTTGCCAGCGCACGGGCTATCCTGGCTGGATGGGCGTCCTGATCCTGATTCCCCTTGTTAACCTCGTTCTACTCTATTTCATCGCGTTTGCGGACTGGCCGGCAGACAAGACGGGAGATCGCAATGTCTGAGCACCAGCACGCCCATCAACACAACCACAACGAGCATGAAGATTCTGGGGCGACCACCGTCAAAGACCCGGTGTGCGGGATGTCGGTGGACCCGCATACGGCGGAGCATCGCAGCCAACAGGGTGGGAATACCTGGTATTTCTGCTCGTCACGCTGCAAGTCCCGTTTCGACGAGAACCCGGAGCAGTACCTCGGCGATGAGCAGAAGCGTGAAGAGGCTGTAGCGCCGGGCACTATGTATACCTGCCCCATGCACCCGGAAATTCGCCAGCAGGGCCCTGGGGACTGCCCCATCTGCGGTATGGCTCTGGAGCCGGAGCAAGTAAGCCTGACCGACGAGCCCTCGGCAGAGCTCAAGGACATGACCCGCCGTTTCTGGATCGGTCTGGCCCTGGCTTTGCCGGTCCTGATGCTGGAAATGGGCGGGCATCTGATCGGGCTTGAGCACATCGTCGCCCCGCAGACATCCAACTGGATTCAGCTGGTTCTGGCAACGCCCGTGGTGGTTTGGTGTGGTTGGCCCTTCTTTGTCCGGGGCTGGAAATCCGTGGTAAGCCGTAACCTGAATATGTTCACCCTGATCTCCATCGGTACCGGTGTGGCCCTGGTCTACAGTCTGGTGGCCACGTTGGCGCCGCAGATCTTCCCGGCTGCCTTCCGGCTAGCCGATGGCTCGGTGGCGGTGTATTTCGAAGCAGCGGCAGTCATCGTGGTACTGGTGTTGCTCGGTC
>JAWOGT010000272.1:0-4861 GCA_046496585.1 Halopseudomonas sp. | reverse complement strand
GAAGGCCGGGTGGACAATCTGCGCGTGATTGAAGCGCAGCCGCCAGGTGTATTCGATCGCGAAGCGCGCCGCGCCGCGTTGCGCTGGCGCTTTGCCCCCCGGCGTGAAAACGGCCAGGCGGTCGCGCGTGAGGCGACCAAAACACTGTATTTTCGTCTGGAGGGCAATCGCTGATGCGTGCTCTTGTTGCGGTACTGATGTTGTGCTGCGCAGCGGTCCAGGCGCAGACGATCAATCCGACGACCTTCAGTGCGCTGAATGAGGCGCAGCAAGCGCAGCAGCAAGGGGATTATGCGGCCGCGGGCAGCCACCTGCAGCAGGCGTTGACGCCTGCTGCAGGCGGCTGCCCGCGGCTGCATAATCCCCTTGCTGCTGAGCTTGCTGCGCCTCGCTCAGCGCACTGAAGGTCGCCGGATTGATCGTCTGCGCCTGGACCGCTGCGCAGCACAACATCAACACCGCCACAAGAGCACGCATCAGCGATTGCCCTCCAGACGAAAATACAGTGTTTTGGTCGCCTCACGCGCGACCGCCTGGCCGTTTTCACGCCGGGGGGCAAAGCGCCAGCGCAACGCGGCGCGGCGCGCTTCGCGATCGAATACACCTGGCGGCTGCGCTTCAATCACGCGCAGATTGTCCACCCGGCCTTCTGCCGTGATAGTGAAGGCCAGGGTAACCTCGCCTTCGATGCCCGACGCCAGGGCCCGCTGCGGATAATTGGGCGGCACATCGGACAACGGCGTGACTTCTTCCGCGACCGAAGGCGCCGCATCCGGGGCTGGCGCGGCAGCTTGCGGCGCAGCTTCAACCGGGGCCGCCGTCAAGCCTGCGAGCGAGGGTGCGCTACTGATCTGGATTTGCGTGGGCACGCTGGGCACACTGATATTCAGATCCATACTGACACTGACCTGGGGTTGCGCTGGGGTAGGCTGGAGCGGCGGCGGCTCTGGCGGCTGCGGCCGATCCGGGGCCTCGCGTGGCTGGCGCTCGCGGCTGTCGCTCTGGGTATCACTGACCGAGCGCACAAAACTGACCCGCGCCAGCTCCTCGATCGCATCGGCGTTATCCCGCGGCGGCATGACCAGCACCAGCATCAAGGCAAATAGCGCCAGCGCGACCAGCAACGCCGCAGCAAAACTCAGGGCCAGACGCATCAGCGCCCCTCTGCCCCGGCGGTTGCCGCCAAGGCGACATCCTGCACCCCGGCAAGACGGATCTGATCCATGACCTGAATCACCAGGCCACTGCGCGACTCGCGGTCCGCCTGCACCACCACCGAGCTATCCGGCAGGTCCACGCGCAGGCGCTCGACTGCCGCCCGCACCGCGCGCACATCAACCTGCTGGCGGTCTATCCAGATCTCGCCATTGGCACTCACAGCGACCAGGATGTTGCCCTTGGGCTGCTCGCTGGCACTCGCCGCCGACGGGCTGTCGACGGTAATCCCCGACTCCTTGATAAAAGAGCTGGTGACGATAAAGAAAATCAACATGATAAAGACGATATCCAGCATCGGGGTCATATCGATCCCGGCCTCCTCGTCATTACCTGTATGGTGCCTGCGCATGCGCATGGGCTACTTCCTATTCAAAACGCAGCCGGCCGTTAAGCCGCTGCAAGGCTTGGCGCGACTGCTGATCGAGCCGCGCCAGACAAAACAACCCGCTAATGGCAATGACCATGCCGGCCATGGTCGGTACGGTAGCGCGGGACACGCCGGCAGCCATTGCCCGGGGATTGCCATTGCCGCTCACCGCCATCACATCGAATACCTCGATCATGCCACTGACCGTCCCCAGCAAGCCGAGCAGCGGGCACAGGGCGATCAATACCCGCACCATGGGCAAAAACCGGGTCAGATGCTGCTGCGCGCGCGATAGCCTGGCCGTGCGAATATGCCGCGCCGCCGGGCTGCTGCGCTCAGCGCGCGACAGCCACTGTTGCTGCAGCCGCATGGATTCGCCGGGAAAGACCCGGGCCAGAAACCACAGGCGCTCCAGCATCAGGGTCCAGAGCAATACGGTGACCAGCAGGATGCTCCACAGCACCCAGCCGCCGCTGTCGAGAAAGTCCCTGAGCAGCCAGAACCCCTCAGCCATCTCGCGGCTCCTCGCCACCCAGATGCAGGGCGATCAGCCCGGCACTTTGCTGCTCCAGCAACTGGATCAGCGCCTTGCTGCGCGCTACGACCAGGCTGTGCATAAACAGTAGCGGAATAGCCACCACCAGGCCCAGCACCGTGGTCACCAGCGCCTGGGAAATCCCCTCAGCCATCAATTTCGGATCGCCGGTGCCAAACAGAGTGATGGCCTGAAAGGTGGCAATCATGCCGGTCACTGTACCCAGCAGACCGAGCAGCGGCGCCACTGCGGCAAGCAACTTGATCAACCCCTGCCAACGCTCGAGCGCTGGTGTTTCCTTGAGGATGGCCTCATCCAGCTTGAGCTCCAGCGTATCCAGCTGGTCCAGTTTCGGCTGGCGGCCGATCACGCCCAATACCCGGCCCAGCGGGTTATCCCGCTTGAGATTGTCCAGGTCAGCCACCTGCCGGTCCACACGCCGACTGGTCCGCTGTAGCCAGCCGAGCCGCCACAGCGCCAGCACCAGACCCAGTACACCGAGTAGCATAATCACGTAACCCACTACCCCGCCCTGGTGCACACGCTCGGTCAGGCTCGGGGTTTGCTGCAGCTGCTGGATGACGTTGCCGCGGGTCGGATCGACCTGCAGGTCGGCCAACTCGCTGCGCGGCTGCATGAACTCGTCCATCAGACCGCTGCCGGCGGGTTGCCGCGGCGCCACGAGCAGGCGTTCGCTGCCGGCCTGATAGAGCAGATAGTCTTTGCCTTGCAAGGCGACAAAAGGTCCGACACTGACGACCGGCAGCTCGCGCTGTTCGCCGTCCCGTCCGACCACGGGTGCGTCGAAGCGGCTCACCTTGCCACTGGCGGTCATATCCTGCTGCAGTAGATACCAGAAGTTTTCCAGCGCGGCTAGCGTCGGTATCCCGCGGCTGGCGGCTAAGACTTCCAGCGCCGGCATGCGTTGTGGAAACTGCATATTCAGCAGCGAATCCTGCCACTGGCTCTGGGTATCCCCCGCCGTCTGCCGGACCACGCCAAACAGCTCGCCAAGATCGCCGCTGCGCTGCTCAATCTGGCCCTCAGCCTCAGCCAGTGCCGTTTGCAGGCGATCAAACTCGGCCTTGAGCCGATCCGCTTCGACCTGCACCGGTGCCAGCGCCTGCTCCGCCTCGCGCATACGCTGCTGCTGCTGCTCGCTGTCGGCGATAAAGCGCGCTTCGCGCTCCTGCATGGCGCTTTGTTCGCTGCTGCGCACCTCGCGAATGGTGCGCAGCAGCTCATCCAGACTCGCCGGCTGGGCCTGACTCAAGGGCGTCAACAACAGCAGCAAGCAGCCGATCAATACGGGCTTCATGGCTGGTTCTCCTGCGGGCCTGGCGGTTCGCTGACCGGCGGCAATGGCAGCCGCAGCAGCATCGGGGTCTGCTGCTGGCGCGCCACGCGCAACCCCTGCTGCAGGGTGCGTCGATAGGCGTTGGGCAAGGCGGCCCAGGTCTGACTGTTGGCATCCCACACGCCTTGTTCGCGACCGTCCAGGCTTTGATAGAACAACATCACCCGGCCCAGGCGCAGGAAATCCACCACCCGCAGGCGGTCATCATGCTCCAGGCTGCCCCGCCAGGCTTCCAGCGTACGCCCGTAGTCGCTTTCGATCTGATATGCCTCGATCAGGCGGCGGTATTTTTCCGCGACACTGACATCCGCGCGCAGCATCAGATCACGTAATTGCGCGAGGCGCTCACTGCGCTCTTGCGGCAAAAACGGCAGATCCAGCGCGATGAATTGCTCCAGCGAATCGAGCATGCGCTGCATCAGCGGCAACAGCTCGCGCTGGGTGTCCTCGATACTGCTGAGCTGGCCTGCAAGGCTCTGCAGCTCGGTTTGCTGCGCGGCGACCATGGCGGCCAAGCGGCTGTTGTACTCACTCAACTGTTCGCGCTGCTGCAATGCCTGACGATAGCGCAGCAGGGCTTCACGGCTGGCGTCATCCAGCGCCTCGACACGCTGCTGCGAGTCCTGGGCATCGCGCATCAGCGCCTCGCTTTCATCCAGCGCGCGCTCGGTAACGCCCTGCGCCGCTAGCGCCGCTGGCAGCATCAGCGCCACCAGTATCAATACCGCTCTCATCCAGACACTCCGCAGGGTTCAGGCCTGAGTATCAGGCCATTTAAAAGAGAACAATTATCATTTGCTTGGCCTGATAGTTCAAGCCTCAATAGCGCTGCGGCAGACTGTCGCAGCGCTGCTGAAGCAAACCTTGCTTCAGATCAATAACCCGCCCCGGGCAAAGCCCTACAGTCGCAGCCGTCCAACATGCCCAGGAGATCAAAACCATGTCACGTACTCATTCCCGCCTGTCCGCCAGCCTGCTGCTTGCGCCCTTGCTGCTGTCTGCCGCCTTTGCTGCCCAGGCCCACGAGGCCGGCGACATCATTGTCCGCGCCGGCGCCATTACTGTTGATCCGCGCGAAGACAGCGGCACCATCCGGCTCGACGGAACTAGCCTAGCAGGTACCAAGGCGACGCTGGACAGCGACACCCAGCTCGGCCTCAACCTGCTGTACATGCTCAGCCCGCAGTTCGGCGTCGAACTGCTGGCAGCCACCCCGTTCAGCCACAATCTTGGGGTAAAAGGCTTGGGCACGCTCGACGGCAAGCTGGGCGAGATCAAGCACCTGCCGCCGACCCTCAGCGCCGTCTGGTACCCGGTGACCGGTGAAAGCGTGTTCCAGCCGTACTTCGGCGCCGAGGGTCGGCGGCAGGTGCTTGATCTCGCC
>JAWOGT010000259.1:0-4713 GCA_046496585.1 Halopseudomonas sp. | reverse complement strand
GGGCGCAGCTGTTTCGACAGGCTTTCCCGGTCGGGTAGCAGGCGATGGCCGACCAGCAGGATAAAACCGACGCCGATCACTGCCATGATCAGACCCGGCAGGAAGATATCGAACATGCCAAACGGCTCCATGCCGTTCTGCCGGGCCACACCATCGACCAGAATATTGGTCGAGCTGCCGATCATGGTCATGCTGCCGCCGAGGATGGTGGCGTAGGACAGCGGAATGAGCATCTTCGATGCCTTGCTGCCGACCTGCGCGGCCAGCGTCACCGCGACCGGGGTGAGAATGGCAACCACCGGGGTGTTATTGATGAAGGTCGAGAGTACCAGCGCGGTGATCATCAGACTGAACAGCGTGCGCAACGGACTGCCGCCGCCGAGTTTCGCCAGCCATTTGCCCAGTGCGTCGACACAACCGGTCCGCTCCAGCGCGGCGGACAGGACGAACATGCAGGCAATGGTAATAGGCGCGCTGTTGGACAATACGCTGAGCACATCGCTGGCACTGAGCAGGCTGCTGGCCAGCAACACGGCGACGGCAATACCGACCACGACGTCCGGACTGAACTTTTCGCGGGCAAAGGCGTAGAACACCCAGCACAGCAGGGCGGCGACGCCAATCATCGGCAGGGAATCCCAGCTCATCGGTAACCTGAGTCTCGTTTGAGGTATCGGCTGCGTGCAGCGCAAGCCATCAGGGCGCCACAGTAAGAGGGATTGTTAAGCCTGTCCAAGCACGAAAACTGATTTTCATATTCACTTATGGAATAAGTGTCGTTGCCTGGCAAGTTGAATTGTGTGCGGCCTGCGGCTCAGGAAGAACAGCTGATCTCCAGTCGACGACCCCAATCGGGCGGGGGCGCTGCGAAGCGTTCTGCGCCGCTCTGCTGGCTAAAGGGCTGGCTGAGCACCTGGTGCAGCTGTGCTAGCGGCGCGTAATCACCCCGTTCGGCCGCAGTGATGGCCTCCTGGGCCAGATAGTTGCGCAGCAAATACAGCGGATTGACTGCCAGCCGGCCAGCCATGGCGCTGGGATCGGCAGCCTGCCGCTGTTGATGTAGAGCGCGCCAGCGGTCGAAGGCGTCACGATCAACGAAGTCATCGCGCACGCTCGGTTGATCTTCGGCCAGATGCCGCAGCGTCAGGTTGTAATCGCTGGCGCTGTCCTGCATCAGTGTCAGCAGTTGTTCGAGTAACTCGGCATCGTCTGCCTGCTCGCCAGCCCAACCCAGTCGCGCGCGCATCAACGTCAGATAGGCATGCTTGAAATACGGCATAAAGCCGGTGATCTCGGCCTTCAGTTCATCGACGGGGACATACGGCGTCAGCGCCTGGCCTAGGCAGGCCATATTCCATTGCGCGATAGCCGGCTGACGATCGAAAGCATAGCGGCCCTCGTGGTCGGAATGGTTGCAGACAAAACGGGCGTCGTATTCGTCGAGAAACGCATAAGGGCCGTAATCAAAGGTGATGCCCAGGATCGACATGTTGTCAGTATTCATCACGCCGTGACAAAAGCCGTAAGCCTGCCAGCGTGCGACCATGTCGGCTGTGCGTTGCAGCACCGCGCGAAACAGCGCGCGTTCGGGTTGGGCCTGGTCACGACACTCGGGGTAGAGGTTGTCCAGGGTAAAATCCAGCAACTGGCGCAGCGCCTGCTGCTGGTCGGTGTAATAGAAAAATTCGAAATGGCCGAAGCGGATATGCGATGGCGCCAGCCGCAACAGCATGGCGCCGCGTTCCTCGCGTTCGCGGTACACCGGGTTATCGCCTACCGTCACGCACAGCGCTCTGCTGGTCGGAATGCCAAGGGCGTGCAGCGCCTCGGAGGCAAGAAATTCCCGAATCGACGAGCGCAGGACCGCGCGGCCATCACCCATGCGCGAGTAGGGGGTGCTGCCCGCACCTTTGAGATGCAGGTCCCAGTACTGGCCCTGGTCATTGATCACCTCACCGAGCAACAGCCCGCGGCCGTCGCCGAGTTGCGGATTGTAGTGGCCGAACTGGTGGCCGGAATAGACCATGGCGCGGGGTTCGGCGTCGGCCCAGATTTTCTGCCCGGAAAACAGTTCGCTGAAGATCTCGCTCTGGCTCTCAGCTGGATCAAGGTCCAGCAGCGCCATCGCCGACGCACTACTGACCACCAGCCGCGGGTTGCTCAGCGGCTCGGGGGTCACGCGGCTGGAAAAAGTGTCTCCCAGGCGGGCAAAGCGGTTGTTGAAGGTGAGTTCGCTGAGGGCTTTCAAGTATGGGTCCGTATCGGTTGCAAGCTGGCTGGGAAAGCATACAGCTCAGGCAGCAGCCGGGCCGCCGCCTACCTTATGACTTTGTATCAATCAGTGTAATGCACGGGTCTACAGCTTGACCCTGGCGGCCGCCTGGCCGTATGTTCAAACGACTGTATGAATTCGTATCGGCCGGTATGGTCCTGCCGATCTCTGGAGACAATAACATGCCGACTTACAAAGCCCCCCTCCGTGACATGCGTTTTGTTATGGACGAAGTGTTCGATTTTGCCGCGGGTTATGAAGCCCATGGTTTGACCGATGCAAGCCCGGATTTGATCAGCGCAATTCTCGAAGAAAGCGCCAAGTTCGCTGGTGACGTGCTGGCGCCGCTGAATCGCAGCGGTGATGAAGAAGGCTGTCATATCGATGACGGCGTGGTGACCACGCCGAAGGGCTTCAAGGAAGCCTATCAGCAATATGTGGACAACGGTTGGGGTTCGATGACCGGTCCGGTCGAGTACGGCGGGCAAGGTCTGCCGGTGTCCCTCGGCCTGGTGGTGGCAGAGATGACCGCATCGGCCAACTATGCCTGGAGCATGTACCCGGGCTTGAGTCAGGGTTGCTCGGCGGCTATTCGCGCCCACGGGAGTGCGCAGCAGAAAGAGCTGTATCTGAACAAGCTGGTACCCGGCACCTGGACCGGCTCCATGTGCCTGACCGAGCCGCATTGCGGTACCGACCTGGGTCTGACCAAGACCCGCGCCGTACCCCGTGAAGACGGTGCCTACGACATTACCGGAACGAAGATCTTTATTTCCTGTGGCGAGCACGATTTTGCCGAGAACATCGTGCATCTGGTGCTGGCCAAGCTGCCCGATGCGCCGGCGGGCACCAAGGGTATCTCGCTGTTCATCGTGCCCAAGTTCCTGCCCGATGCCAGTGGCGAGGTCGGTGAGCGCAATGGCGTCAAGTGCGGCTCGCTGGAGCACAAGATGGGCATCAAGGCCTCGGCCACCTGCGTGCTGAACTTCGACGGGGCTACCGGCTTTTTAATCGGCGAGATCAACAAGGGTCTGAACTGCATGTTCACCATGATGAATCACGCACGGCTGGGTACCGGCATGCAGGGTCTGTGTCATGGCGAGGCGTCTTACCAGAGCGCCATCGACTATGCCAAGGACCGCCTGCAGATGCGCGCACTGTCCGGTCCGGCAGCGCCCGACAAGCCGGCCGATCCGATCATCGTGCATCCCGATGTGCGTCGTATGCTGCTGACCATGAAGGCCTTCAATGAAGGTAACCGGGCGCTGTCCTATTACACGGCGCAGTTGCTGGACACGGCGCACTACTCGAAGGATGAGGCGTCTCGCGCCAATGCCGATGATCAACTGGCGTTCCTGACGCCAATCTGCAAGGCGTTCATGACCGAGACCGGGCTGGAAGTCACCAACCATGGCATGCAGATCTTTGGTGGCCACGGCTACATTCGCGAGTGGGGCCAGGAGCAGCAGGTACGTGATTGCCGTATTGGTCTGATCTACGAAGGCACCAACGGCATCCAGGCGCTGGACCTGCTGGGTCGTAAGGTGCTGATGAGCCAGGGCAAGATGCAGCGTGCCTTCACCAAGGAAGTGCACCTGTTCTGCCAGGCGAATGAAGGGCACGCGACTTTGGGCGAGGATGTGACCAAGCTGTCCAAGCTGAACGCCGAGTGGGGCGAGCTGACGCAGAAGATCGCCATGCGCGCCATGCAGAACCGTGAAGAAGTCGGCGCCGCGGCGATGGATTTCCTCATGTACTCCGGCTATGTGACCCTGGCCTTCTTCTGGCTGAAGATGGCCGTGGCTGCGCAGGCGGCGCTGGATGCGGGCACCTCCGAAGAGGACTTCTACAAGGCCAAACTGGCTACCCAGGAGTTCTACTTCAAGCGCCTTCTGCCGCGGGCTCGTGCCCACGTGGAAGCACTGGAATCCGGCGCTGATTCGTTGATGCAGATGACGGCGGAGCAGTTCTAAGCTCCAAGCTCCAAGCTCCAAGCTCCAAGCTCCAAGCTCTAAGCAAAAGCCCCGACTGGTTCGGGGCTTTTTGTTGTTTGTTGTTTGGCAATGGTTGAGTGTGTGCCGCAGCGCCGACTGGCCTGCAGGTGACACGCTGCGGGCCTTCCCTGGGGCTCGTCATCGCACATCCCTGTGCTCTGACGGTCACCTGCAGGCCAGTCGGCGCTGCGACAACCGGGCTTCTTTGCTGGCGGATAAAAGCGTTCTGCTATATGGGCGTGTAGCGTCATTCATTTGGCCGGGATGATGAGCGACAGCTCTCTGTTGTGACCGTAATTTACAATTTAGTCATTTAAAGACGCTGTCACCAAAAACGTTGCCGCGCTACAATTGGCGCCTATTCCGGGTTGTCCCGGGCGCAATGACTGCTAGAGGACTTTTCCATGGCTGACTACAAAGCCCCCCTGCGTGATATCCGTTTCGTAT
>JAWOGT010000134.1:0-11507 GCA_046496585.1 Halopseudomonas sp. | reverse complement strand
GAGGCGAGAAAATGATCCAGATGCGCATGGGTATGAATAATGCTCACCACCTGCAAACCCAATGTCTTTAGCCGCTCAAGAATAAACTGGTGATCGCCACCGGGATCGATCACCAGGGCGTTCTTGCTCAGCGGGTCGCCGATGATGGTGCAGTTGCACTGCAAGGGGCCGACGGGGAAGGTTTCGCGGATGAGTTTGGGCGTAGAGGCTGGCATGCAAATCCCTGAACAATAGCTTGCTGATTAGTCACACGCTGCGCTTAGAGGCAGTGACGCGTTGTCTAGAATGGCTCCAACCGCCGTGCAATTTCAACAATTAATCCAGGATGCGGCTACAGACCTTGAACGGTCGCAATGGGCCGTCGCCCAACCTGGTTGAAAACCGGAGACGACGCAGTTTTGCTGGACGCGTTTGTTCAAATGTTGTTTTCTGGCGGTCTCGCAACGGAGGACTTCCCATGCAGCAGCAGGCAGCGACAGGGCGGCATTACATGGTCGGAGGTGGCATCGCGGCCCTGGCGGCGGCGCTGCTCCTGGTGCGCGATGGCGATGTCGCGGGTGATCGGATCACGATCCTGGAGCATCGAGAAATACCGGGCGGCAGCCTTGATGGCACTGGCGATGCTGAGGCGGGGTATCTGACTCGCGGGGGCCGCATGTTCGAGCCGCAGTTCGTGTGCACCCTCAATCTGCTGTCCTCAATCCCCGCGCCCGATGACCCCGCCATGTCGCTCAAGGACGACCTTCTGGCCTTCAACCGCATGGTGCCGGGCTGGGCGGACTGCCGCCTGGTACGCGATGGTCGCAAGGCGGAGGATCGGCTGCAACTGGGCCTGGGCGCGGAAGAGATCGTCGCGCTCAACCGTCTGCTCCTGACGCCCGAAGGGCGGCTGGAGGGGCGGAGCATCGAGGACTGGTTCGCGCCCGACTTCTTCGGCAGCAACTTCTGGCTAATGTGGTGCACTATGTTCTCGTTCCAGCCGTGGCATTCGGTCGCCGAGATGCGCCGCTACATGCGCCGCTTCCTGCACCTTTTCCCCGGACTCGCACGCATCGCCGGCATTCTGCGGACACGCCACAATCAATATGATTCCATCGTTGCGCCTATGCTCGCCTGGCTTTCCGAACGCGGTGTGGAGCTGCGCACCGACTGCAGCATTGCTGATGTGAGCCTCTTGGGCGACACCGGCAGCCGGCGGGTGACGGCACTGCATCTATCCAACGGAGAGGTCATCGCGATCGCCCCCGAAGACCGGGTCTACCTGACCCTCGGTTCAATGACCGACGGCACTGCCACTGGCAGCCGGGATGCACCGCCCCCGCTGGAAGATGGGCTAGCGCCGGGCTTCGATCTGTGGCGCACACTGGCTGCCCGCCACGCCGAGCTGGGCCGCCCGGAGGTGTTTGCCGAGCATCCCGATCGAACATCGTGGACCTCGTTCACCGTGACGCTGGCCTCGCAGGCCTTCGTCACCTTCATGGAGGATTTCAGCGGCAATCGCACCGGCACCGGTGGTCTCGTGACCTTCGCGGACTCCGGATGGCTGCTGTCCATTGTGCTGTTCCACCAGCCGCATTTCCGCGCTCAGCCCGCCGAGCGGCCGGTATTCTGGGGCTACGGCTTGCGCGGCGAGCGAACAGGCGATGTAATCGGCAAGCCGATGGCGCAAGCGACCGGGGCCGAGATCCTCGACGAACTCGCGCACCAGCTTCGTCTCAGCCCGACCCAGCAGGCCACGTTCTTTGACGGGGCGCAGGTGATCCCCTGCCGCATGCCCTTCATTACCAGCCAGTTCATGCCGCGCCGGACGGGCGACCGACCGCCGGTAATCCCGCGCGGGGCGGAGAACTTCGCCGTGATCGGCCAGTTCTGCGACATGCCGCTCGATTGCGTATTCACGGTGGAATACTCGGTACGCTCGGCCTGGACCGCCGTGCATGGCCTCACCGCTCAGGTGCCGCCACCGCCCGCCGTGGTGCGCAGTGACCGCGACCCACGCGCGCTGCTCAGGGCAGCCAAGGTGCTGCTGTCAGGCTAGACAGCCTGCTGCACAGGTGCAGGGTTATGGCCGTGTTCGGGTCGAGTTAGGTTCGCGTTAGCCTGGGGCAAGGCATCAATTGCCGTGGTCGGCTGTATGGGCGGCGCCCAACACCGGCAAGTGCCGCAGAAAGCGTGCGGTTAATAGCGCGGTGGCAAACATGATCAGCGCGCCGATGATGGCATTGGTGTGCAGCGCCGCGCTGAAGGCGTGCTGCACGGCCAGCAGCAATTCTGCTGCGGGCGCGGCCGGCAAGCCGGCAATCACGCCCAGTGCGCCGCCAAGGGTATCAATCGCAATCTCGGCCTGCGCCAGCGGCACGCTGGCCGGCACACTGCCGGTCATCTGTTGCCGGTAGACGGCGGTGCCGATGCTGCCGATGACCGCAATGCCCATGGCCATCCCCAGCTCGACTGCAGTCTCGGAGGTCGCCGACGCGGCGCCGGCTTTCTCGGCCGGGGCCGAGCTGACCACCAGGTCGGTGCCAAGGATCATCATCGGCATGATGCCCACGCCCATGACCACGGTGCCGACGACCAGCAACCAGACGCTGCCCATGTCGTTGACCAGCATCAGGCAGACAAAGCCGAATACGGCGAACAGCAAGCCACCGCTGACCAGTTGCGCAGGTCTGATGCGCCGCGCCATGCGCGGGACCAGCAACGAGACGATCACCTGGATAGCTGCCGAAGGCACCATCAGCACGCCCGCCCACAACGCGGACAGGCCCAACACGCCCTGCAGGTACTGGAAGACCATCAGCCAGGAGCCGGACAGCGCCAGAATGGTCAGGGCCATCGCCGCCACCGAGACGCTGAAACCGCGATTGGCAAACAGCTGCAGATCAAACATCGGCTGGGCCAGCGCCCGCTGGCGGCGGATAAACAGCCAGCCAATCAACAGCCCGGCGCCCACCGCGACCCAGACCACCAGACTGAAGCCGTCGCGTGCCAGCTCCTTGATGCCGTACACCAGCGACAAAAAGGTGGATATACAGAGCACCGCGCTGGTGATGTCCAGGCGCCCGGCCTGGGTGTCTTTGCATTCGGGCAACAGCAGCGGCCCGGCGACCAGCAACAGCAGCATCACCGGCACGCCGAGCAGAAAGACCGAGCCCCACCAGAAGAACTCCAGCAGCGCGCCGCCGACCAGCGGACCAATGGCGCTGCCGACCAGAAAACCGGTCATCCACAGGGTAATGGCGAAAGTGCGCTCGGCGGCCACTTCGAACAGTTCGCGGATCAAGGACAGGGTCGAGGGCATCAGCGTGGCGCCGGAGATGCCGAGCAAGGCGCGGGTCAGAATGAGCATATTGGCCGAGGTGGAAAATGCCGCCAGCACCGAGGCAACGCCGAACGCCGCCGCACCGATCAGCAGCAGCTTGCGCCGGCCGATGCGGTCGCCCAGGGTACCCATGGTGATCAGAAAGCCGGCGATCATGAAGCCGTAGATATCCAGAATCCACAGCAATTGCGAGCTGGTGGGCTGCAGATCGGCGCTCAGATGCGGCGCGGCCAGGTGCAGCACGGTCATGTCCAGCGCCAGCAGCAGCGTCGGCAGAATCAGCACGGCCAGGCCCCACCACTCGCGGCGACCGGCGGGACGGGGAGCAACAGCTTGGTGAGCACTATGGTTAGCCAACATGACCTGTTTGAACGTCTCTAGTAATCATCAGGCGCTGCTTTATAACGCCTGTAGCGCAGGTGCGCAATCATCGCCGAGCGCTAGTGCAGCAGGCCCAGCACCTTGGCCTGCGCCACCGCCTGGGTCCGGCGCGCGACCCCCAGCTTGTTGTTGATGCGCCGCGCATGGCTTTTGACCGTATGCAGCGAGATAAACAGCGCCTCGCTGATTTGCTGGTTGGAATAGCCCTGGGCAATGCAGCGCAGCACGTCCAGTTCGCGGGCGCTGAGCGGATCCTGCAGCGTCGCCGCAACAGTCTGGCCGTCCGGCCGGTCGATGGTTGGCAGCATGCCCAGCAAGCGGTCACGCAGGCGCGAGGCTGGCGCGCGCGCCAACGAGGCCACCAGGCCGGGAGGTGCCTGATGCAGCAAGGGCTGGAAGGGTCCGCTGATACCGTCTTCAACTGCGAGGGCAAGCGCGGCCAAGAGAATCTTCTCGGCTTCCAGCGGCCGCTGCAGGCGGTAGAGCATACGCACCAAGAGGGTCATGACCGCCAACGCTTGCAGATGTTGACCGGCATGCTGCAGTTGGCTCAAGAGCGCGCGCAACACGCTTTCCGCCGCCACCTGCTCACCGCGCGACCACAAAAGTCGGGCATAAATGCGCTCGATCAACGCCGGCAGGGCGTGGAAAAATACCGGTGGCGCCGCCGAATTCTCCAGGCAATAGGTCTGGCGCAAGCGCGGCAGCCAATGCTCGGCCAGGTCCTGGCGGCCCGAGCTGATCCACAAATCGCTTTTCAGCGCGGTCCCCCAACCCAGGTAATACACCGGCGGAATATCCCACTGGTGCATCAACCGCTCGGCTTCGGTCAGCGTGTCGAAAGCGCGGCCATCCCCGCCGCGCTGCAGCGCCTGCATCCCGGCCAGCAGGCAGTAGCCCGGCAGCACGTGCACATCGCGACAGTCGCGCGCCTCTTCAATGCCCTGGCGCAGCAGCTCCATGGCGTCGTCATTGTCGCCCAACTGGCCGAGCAGATAACCATGATAAATGGTCAACCTGGCGCGCACCGCCAAACCCTGCGGATGGACCATCCCGGCCAATAAACGGCGCTGGCCAGCTACTGCCTGCAGCGCTCTGGCCACCTGCCCGCGGGCTTGCATCAGGCGCGCGCGCATAAGCACGGCTTGCGCTTCGAGCAACGGATCGGCGACCCGCTGCGCCAGCTCCAGAGCTGAACGCGCCCACTGCCGCGCCGCATCCATGCGCTGGCTACACAACTCGCTATCGGCCAGCGTCAGCATGGCCATGAGCCGACTACCCGCCTCACGATCATCCAGGCAGGCCAGGGCCTGATGGCAACACAGCATGGCTTCTTCAAGGCGCCCGGTGGAGCGCGCGAGAAAGCCCTTGAGCGCCAGCGCCTGACCGATCAGGCAGCGCTGCTGATAGGCATCGGGCTGCGGCAGAAAGTATTGCAACCGCTGCAGCATCAGCTGCGCCTCTTCCAGCTGGCAGGCCAACGCCAGGGTCCAGGCATGCACCATCACCAGACGCGCGGAACTGCCTTGCAACACCCCGGGCAGCTCGGCCTTCCAGCGCAGCAAGGTGCTCACATGTTGCTCGGCCAATAGCCGATCCAGAGACAGGTGCTGCACCAGCCTGGCCGCTTCGTCAGGACGCTCTGCAGCCAGCGCCTGTTCGACCGCGTCGGTAATCCGGCCCTGTTGCCGGAACCAGTCACAGGCACGCAAGTGCCGGTGTAAACGCTCGCACGGCGGCGCGCCAGCACCGCGTTCGCGCAACACATCGGAAAACAGATGATGGAAGCGATACCACTTGCCTTCGCGATCCAGCGGCACCAGAAACACCTGGTGCTGGGCCAGATACGCGATGATCTGCTGGCTGTCCTGTGCCCCGCGTACGTGGTCACAGAGCTCGACGGTGAAGCGGTCGAACCAGGCAATCTGCTGCAGAAACTGCTGCACCGCAGGCGGTTGCTGGAGGATGACCTCCTCCAGCAGGTATTCGCCGATCAACTGCTCGGGCTGCGGGTCCGCCCCATCGCGCGGGTGATCCAGGCGCGCTCGCGAGCCATCTTGCTGCTGCGCGGTCAGCGCCAGCAAGCGCAGCCCGGCAATCCAGCCCTCATTGCGCTGCACGATATGCCGCAGCCATTGCGGTTCTGCCTGCGCAACTCCGGCGCTAGCGAGAAACGCAGCGGCCGCCTCGCGGCTCAGGCGCAGGTGTTTTTCGCCAATCTCCAACAGTTGATTGCCGAGCCGCAGCCGCGCCAGATGCCAGTCCGGCCGGCACCTGCCGGTGATCAGCAACTGAAAGCCCTGCGGCAGCTGCTCGAGCAGCAGCGCGCAGAGCCGATCACTCTGTGGCCCACGGATCAGGTGATAATCATCGAGTACCAGCAACACCGGCGTCTCGCCCGCATGGACCTGGTGCAGGTCCGCCAGTAACGAGGCAACCAGCTGGTCGATACCCAGCGGCTGATGGCTCTGCTGCTGGCCGAGCAGTTGCAGCTCCTTTGCGCCCAACAGCGGGTAAAGCGTTCGCAGCCCCTGAATCAAACTGCGCAGCAATGGCCCGTGCTCGCCATCCTGGCTATCCAGGGACAACCATATCGAGCGCCATGGCGCAGGCAACTGTTCGGAATACTCGATAGCCAAGGTACTTTTGCCGAAGCCGGCAGGCGCACAGACGAGGATAAGGCGGCGTTGGCTGGATTGCTGCAGTAGGGCTACAAGTGCAGGACGCGGCAGATGGTCCGGCGGAAGCGGCGGACGAAAGAGCTTGCCGGGGAAGGGTGAAATAGAAGTAACCATGCCGACAAGTGTATCGGCATGGTCCTCAGGCTGTCTTGTCGATTTGTAACAGATCCGCCCTGATCTGCGACCAGAGCGGATTTGTTACGCATTAGCCAAAGCGGGTTTTAGCGAACCCCTGCCTGGCGCAGCGCGGCCGGGGTGAAGTCAGTGGAGCTGGCTTTGTGCGCATAGTTGTAATCACTGCTCTCCTCGTTGTTCATGCCCATGGCCAGATAGCGGCCAGCCATCAGGTCATACAGCGTCTCTGCAGCAAACCCCGGAACCTGCGCCTTGAAGCGATGCAGTGCATGGGCTTCGGCAACACGCCACAACTCGCCACGAGCATCGTAATGATCGATATGACCAGCCTGCCAGGAATCCTCATCAATGAAGAAGTGACGCTTGGCATAGATGTGGCGCGCGCCGTCTTTCACCGTGGCGATCACTTCCCAGGTGCGATGCAGCTCATAGCGTGCCAGCTCGGGGTTGAGGTGACCGGCCTGAATCAGGTCAGCGTACTTCACCTCGGGCGAACCCATGCCATAGCTGTTGTAGGCAATGTACTGCTCTTTCTTGCCAACCAGTTCCCACTCGTAACGATCGGGCGCACCGTTGTACATGTCCAGGTTGTCCGAGGTACGCATACCATCCGCTGCGGTGCCTGGACCGTCATAGGACACCTGCGGAGCGCGACGCACGCGGCGCTGGCCGGCGTTGTAAATCCAGGCCATACGTGGCGTGGTGACCTGATCGACCGTTTCGTGGACCAGCAGGACGTTACCGGCCAGACGGCCTGGATCAGTCACTTGCTGTTTGAAGTAATAAAGAATGTTGCCCATGCTCTCGGCGTTGTAGTCGCTCAGACCCTGGGGCAACACGTACTCCTCAACGAAACGCACGATGGTGAAGTTGCCGTTGGTTTGCGGCGTGGCCTGAGTCACGATGCGCTGCATGGCGTCACCGCGGTAACGGGTGATGTGGTTCCAGATTACTTCCAGGCCGTTGGACGGGATCGGGAAAGCGATGGCCCTGTCATAGCCAGTGACACCGTTACCGCCCTGAACCAGTTTGGAGTTGGCGGCGTTGCTCTTGACGGCAGCGTAAATGGCATCTGGCATCGCTACACTGCGGCGGCTCTCATACACCGGCATGCGGAACGTCTCGGGATAACGCTTGAACATGGCGATCTGACCCGGGGCCAGATGGTCCTGATGCTCTGCATAGTTATCCGCGGTGATCACGAACAACGGCTTGTCATCCGCATAAGGATTGGCGCCAAAGCCTTTGGCATCAACAGCGGCAGCATCGGTAGCCAGGCCACCGGTCCACGCGGGAATGGTGCCCGAGGCATTGCCGGCTTTCTCGGCCCCGATCGGGGTCAAGCTTTTGCCCAGCTCAGCAACCTGTTCTGCAGTGACCGCCATGGCGGACGCACTGAAGGCCATCGCCGACACCATAAAGGCGGAAGATACAAAGTTCAGTTTCATAATCCTGCTCTACTTGCTGGAGCCGGATTAACAATTGCCGGCTCAGTGGAGGGGTGTCGGTACTGGGGCAAGCCATAAGCAGCCAGGCACACAGACGGACAGCTGCGCACTATAACCAAGCACGGCGGGCAGGTGATCCGTCCAAAGTATGATTCTGTTTCAGGAGTATAGCGGCGGCGGCGGCAGCCAGCGGCGCAAAGTCCTGACCTGAAACGGCACAAGGGTGGCCGTGATGGCCACCCTTGTATTGACATGCCGGAAAGTTGACGCTGAATATTACCGCGTCAAATCAACCTGAAGCGGCTTACAGCGTAGACAGAAAAGGCGCTTCAGCTTCTTGCCACTGGGCAATTTCACCGCGAATGACCTTTTTGTCCAGCTTGCCAACACTGGTTTTGGGTATTTCGGTAACACAGGCGATCTGCGTCGGGATGGCCCACTTGTTGATGCGCCCTTCGTCGGCATAGCCCTTGAGATGATCACGCAAAATGCGCGCGTCCATGTCTTTGCCCGCGTGCGGCACGATCAGCGCAAAGGGACGCTCGCCCCACTGCGGATCAGGCACACCCACGACAGCGACTTCCTTCACCGCCGCGCACTTGCTGATCAGGTCTTCCAGCTCCAGCGAGGAAATCCACTCGCCACCGGTCTTGATCACATCCTTGATACGGTCACGGATGTCGATAAAGCCCATCTCGTCGATGGAGGCGACGTCGCCGGTGTGCATCCAGCCGTGGGCCCAGAGTTCGGCGCTTTTCTCAGGCTCCTTGTAGTAACCCTGGGTCAACCAAGGGGAGCGGAGAACCAGCTCGCCCTGAGTCTTGCCGTCATGCGCGAGAAAGTTGCCCTCGGGATCCATCAGGCGCGCCTCGGCCAGGGGCACGGGTATGCCGGCCTTGATCTTGTAGGTCGCCTGCTCGTCTTCACTGCCCTGCTCCAGCTCCAGATTGATATAACCACTGGACATCAGCGGGCAGGTCTCGGACATGCCGTACGCGGCAGACAGATCCATACCCCTGGCCTTGGCCGCATCGTACAGGCCGCGGTTCAGCGCGCTGCCGCCGATAATGATCTTCATGCCGCCAAAATCGTGGTTCTGCGCGCCCTCGGCATTCAGCACCATTTGCAGAATGGTCGGTACGCAGTGGGAGAAAGTGACCTTCTCGTCCTTGATCAGCTTGCAGAGCATTTCCGGCTCGTAGCGGCCCGGATACACCTGCTTGGTACCCAGCAAGGTCGCGGTATAGGGAATACCCCAGGCATGCACGTGGAACATCGGCGTGATCGGCATGTACACATCGCGGTTACCGAACAGGCGGATGCTGTCCAGGCCGCCCATCAGCGCAGCCTGGGTCATGGTGTGCAGCACCAGCTGGCGATGCGTAAAGTACACGCCCTTGGGGTTACCGGTGGTACCCGTAGTGTAGAACGTGGTGGCCACCGAGTTCTCGTCGAAATCGGCGAACTCATAGGTAGGCTCAGCCTTGGCCAACAGTGCTTCATACTCGCCAACCAGACCCGGCAGATCAGCGGTTTTCTCCGCGCCATCGGTCAACAGAATGGTCCTGGTGACGGTGGTCAGGTCGCCTTCAATGGCCTTGTAGATTGGCAGGAACTCGGCATTGACCAGCACGAAAATGTCTTCGGCGTGGTTCATGGTGTAGAGGATCTGATCAGGTGACAGGCGGATATTGATGGTGTGCAGCACGGCGCCCATCATCGGTATGGCGAACATGCATTCCAGATAGCGGTGGCTATCCCAATCCATCACCGCAACAGTGTCACCCGGTTTGACGCCGGCGGCGGTCAGGGCATTGGCTAGACGGCAGACGCGCTGGTTGAACGTGGCATAGTCATAGCGGCTGATATCGCGGTAGACGATTTCCTGGCTGCGCTCATAGCGTTGGCCGGACAACAGAATGTTCTTGATCAACAGCGGGGTCGAATGAGCACCGGCCGTCGGTTTGATTACGCGGGTATTGAGCATAAAGGTATGACCTGTTTTGTTGGGCTTGTATGGTCTGGGCGCAGGCATCGGGCCTGCAGGCACTCATCACTATAGCCAAGCTGGGGACGAGCGACCTATCACTCCAAAGTATGAACCGGCTGGCACTCGGGATGCAGCCTTTTTTTAAGCGTATAATCGCGGAAAATGTCGCTATATGACCATCCCGTCATCTTCAGTCACTTCAGGAGTTAACCATGTCCGATAACAGCATTGTCATCGTCAGCGCTGCGCGTACCCCCATGGGCGGATTCCAGGGCAGCCTGTCCAGCGTCCCGGCCGTTGATCTGGGCGCCCTGGCGATTGCCGAAGCAGTCAAGCGCGCCGGCATTGCCGCCGACGATGTGCAGGAAGTGATCATGGGCTGTGTACTGCCCGCCGGCCTGAAGCAGGGTCCGGCCCGCCAGGCCAGCCTGAATGCCGGCCTGCCCGCAGCGGCGGGCTGCACCACCATCAACAAGCTCTGTGGCTCGGGCATGAAAGCGGTGATGCTCGCCCACGATCTGCTCAAGGCCGGCAGCAATCAGGTGATGATCGCCGGCGGGATGGAAAGCATGTCCAACGCGCCCTACCTGCTGGAAAAAGCCCGCGGCGGTCTGCGTATGGGTCACGGTGAAATCAAGGATCACATGTTCCTGGATGGCCTGGAAGACGCGCGCAGCGGCCGACTGATGGGCTCCTTCGCCCAGGATACGGCCGACCAGTACGGCATCAGCCGTGAAGACATGGACGCCTTTGCCATTGAATCCCTGACCCGCGCGAAAAAAGCCATTGAAAGCGGTGCGCTGGACAGCGAGATCGTGCCGGTCACGGTCACCACGCGCCAGGGTCAGACCCTGGTCAAAGACGATGAGCAGCCGCACAAGGCCAATCTGGAGAAGATCCCCGGCCTCAGGCCCGCCTTCAGCAAGGATGGCAGCATTACCGCCGCCAACGCCAGCTCGATCTCCGACGGTGCCAGTGCGCTGGTGTTGATGACCGGCGCTGAAGCCGAACGCCGTGGTCTCAAGCCCCTGGCGCGCATCGTCGGCCATGCGACGCAGAGCCAGGACCCGAGCGAGTTCACCATTGCCCCCATCGGCGCCATGACCAACCTGTTCAATAAAACCGGCTGGGACAAGGACCAGGTCGATCTGTTTGAAATCAACGAAGCCTTCGCCATGGTCACCATGCTGGCGATGCGCGAACACGGCCTGGAGCATGCCAAGGTCAACATCTACGGCGGTGCCTGCGCCCAGGGTCACCCGATCGCATCCACCGGCTCACGGCTGATCGTGACGCTGCTCAACGCGCTGCAGAAAACCGGTGGCAAGCGCGGGGTAGCATCGTTGTGTATTGGCGGTGGTGAAGCCACGGCGGTGGCGATCGAACTGATCTGAGGTCAACTCACCGGCAGGCTGCCTGCAGCCTGCCGGGCTTTACCCTGCCCGCTTCAGAGCGAACCGCTGCGCAGCGCACGCGGCTGCAACCAACGCTGCATCGCGCTCAGCAGCATGCCATACAAGGGCACGAACAGCAGCAGACTGATCACCAGC
>JAWOGT010000166.1:0-10001 GCA_046496585.1 Halopseudomonas sp. | reverse complement strand
GCTCAGACTGGATAGAATGCCGATGGCGCACGCTGCTGTTTTTTTCATGAAGGTCGCTTTGCTGTTGTTATTGGAACAATCGGGATAATCAGGCGGCCGGCAACAGCCGCAGCCGTTCAGTGATCGCGTCTATCGGGTGACAATATACCCTTGAGTGGCGGCAATAGGGTGTCGCTTGCGCTGACGGAATCTTCGGCCAGTTGCTCGCGGAAATTATCCAGCGGCGGATCGCTTTTCTGGTCATGCTCGAATACCGGCGGGCTGAACATGTAGGCTACCAGCAAACGGTTCAAGGCAAACAGACTATCACGGTGAGTGCGTTCGTAGCCGTGGGTGGCATCGGTACCGAAACCGATCAGCGCGATACGCGTGTCGGCTCCTGAACGTATCGCTGATTCCGCATCGCTGTGGTAATAACGGAACAGAGCACGGCGCATGGGTATTTCATCGCGCTGACACAGGCTCTGCAGATGCCGGGTCAGGTGGTAATCGTAGGGGCCGCAGGAGTGCGCAGGCTGTCGAGCACGCGCTCCTGCCAGTCGTCGAAAGACAGTGATTGTTCGTCTGCGCGGGCGCCATAGGGCAGATCCCACCAGCGCTGCTGGTGACTACTCCCATCGCTTTCCACGCGTAGCCAGTGGCCGGGCGGCAGCTTCTCGATGCCATTGAGCAGGGTCAGCGGCGGCGGCACTACGGAATGGAAAGACAGGTAATGATTCAAGGCGACCGGGTTGATGCTGGTATCAACGCCGTCGCCTTGCAGCAACGCGCTCAGACTGGAGGCGAAACGCAGACGCTGTTTGCTGCGGTTCAAATACAGCGGCTTGATGCCCAGGCGGTCACGGGCCAGGAACAGCCGTTGCGTATCGCGCTCCCAGATGGCCATGGCGAACATGCCATTCAGGCGTGGCAGCAGTTGCTCGCCCCAGGCGTGAAAGCCCTTGAGCACGACTTCAGTGTCACCATTAGAGAAAAACCGATAACCCAGCTCTTGCAACTCGGTGCGCAGCTGCGGGTAGTTGTAGATGGCGCCGTTAAACACCAGCGATAACCCCGCCTCGGCATCCACCATCGGCTGGCCCGAGGCTTCATCGAGGTCCATTATTTTCAGCCGACGATGCCCCAGGCCTAGGCTGCCTTGCGCCCACAGCCCGGAGGCATCCGGGCCCCGTTGGGCCATATGCCAGGTGATGCGATCCAGTGTCGCCATGTCGGCCGGCAACCCATCAAAACGAAACTCGCCTGCGATTCCGCACATGCTGTTGCCCTGGTCAGGGGGTGAGTGGACTGATTCGCTGCAGCTTGCCTGCCGATTATGTCGCCGCCTTTATGTGACAACGGGTTTGCATGTGGGCGGCACAGCACACGCGAATCATGCCTGTTGCTAAAACTATGGACCGGCGGCAACGCTGAGAGTTGCTTTTTAAATGGTCTGGAGGTGGCAGCGCCTGGAGAGGACGAATCCGGCAGAAACTATTTTGAAGTAAAAATAAAATTGGTGTAATCTTTCCCTACATTAACCGTTTATAGGCGCTATTAAGGGGCTTAAAAGCGTCTGGAGCGGCAAGTAGCTAGCGTTTCTAGTTACGGCTGTAATATTTAGACTTTAAGGCAACATCTGCGCTCGTTTGCGCGTGCTGCCGGGAGCTGAGCATGTACATGATGCACGATCTTTATCTGGCGTTGCGCCGCCTGCAACGCGCCACCGAAATACATGCCAAGCGCTTGGGGCGCCATAGCGGCTTGACCCCTATCCAGCTGTTGATCATGCACAGCATTCAGGCGATGGGCGAAGGTACGCTGGGTGATCTGGCCAAGAAAGTCAGTGTGTCGCAGGCGACCCTGAGCACCATTATCGATCGACTGGAAAATCGTGATCTGTTGCAGCGCATCCGCAGCAAGAGCGATAAACGCAAAGTCCATCTGGCGCTGAGCGTTAAAGGGCTGGCTGCCATTCAGGCTGAGCCGGCGCTGCTGCCGGCCGAGTTTCTTGATCGGTTCGGCAAGCTGGCCGACTGGGAACAGCTGATGATGCTGGCCAGCCTGCAGCGGGTGGCAGGTTTGCTGGAAGCGGATCAGCATGGCCCTGCCGAACTGTTTGAAAGCGAATCTGCAGCCTGAGCCGCTAGCTAAGTCTCCCGGTTGCGCTACGCCGGGGGGTTGCCGCCGTTCTGATCGAATCGCGCCAACTCCCTCCCGTCGATTTTTCTGTTGGCCTCTTGCCTGAATCCTCTGTGCGCCTTAGCATGTTTGAAATATCAAACATCTATGTTGTAAATGCATTACGCCCGGCGGCTGATGCTTTACCGTCACCAATGAGGATCCTCCATGGAATTGCACGCCCCCGATCTGTTTCGTCAACAAGCCTTTATTGATGGCCAGTGGTGTGAGGCCGATTGCGGCGCGCGTACCGAGATATTCAATCCAGCCAATGCTGAACGTCTGGGCAGCGTGCCGAACATGGGCGCGGATGAAACCGCGCGCGCTATCGAAGCGGCTCGCGCGGCCCAGCCCGCCTGGCGCAAGCGCACCGCCAAGGAGCGTGCGGCGGTGTTGCGCAAGTGGTTCGAGCTGATGATGCAGCACCAGGAGGATCTGGCACAGATCATGACCGCCGAACAGGGCAAACCCCTGGGCGAAGCCCGCGGTGAAGTCGCTTACGCGGCGTCGTTTATTGAATGGTTCGCCGAAGAGGCCAAGCGCGTGTACGGCGAGACGATTCCCGGCCACCAGCCAGACAAACGCATCATTGTGCAGAAAGAGCCGGTGGGCGTGACGGCGGCGATTACGCCGTGGAACTTCCCGGCCGCGATGATTACGCGCAAGGCGGCGCCGGCATTGGCTGCCGGCTGCGCCATGGTGCTCAAACCGGCGCCGCAAACGCCTTTTTCCGCGTTGGCGCTGGTGGCGCTGGCAGAGCAAGCCGGTTTGCCAGCCGGACTCTTTAGCGTGATCACTGCGGATGCAGACAATGCCATCGCCGTGGGCGGCGAGCTGTGCCGCAATCCGATTGTGCGCAAACTGTCGTTCACCGGTTCTACCGCGGTGGGTATCAAGCTGATGCAGCAGTGCGCGCCGACGCTGAAAAAGCTCTCGCTGGAGCTGGGTGGCAATGCGCCCTTTATCGTCTTTGACGATGCGGACCTGGATGCGGCGGTGGAAGGTGCGATGATTTCCAAGTACCGCAATGCCGGGCAAACCTGCGTCTGCGCCAATCGTATCTATGTGCAGGACGGCGTCTACGATGCCTTTGCCGCCAAGCTGGTCGAGGCGGTGAAAAAGCTCAAGGTCGGCGATGGTGCCAACGCTGAGGTCACCACCGGGCCACTGATTAATGCCGCTGCGGTGAGCAAGGTGCAGCAGCATCTGCAGGATGCGACCGACAAGGGCGCCAAGGTGCTGATCGGCGGCAAGCCCCATACATTGGGTGGCTTTTTCTTCGAGCCTACCGTGTTGGCGGATATTGACAGCAGCATGCTGGTGGCCCGTGAGGAAACCTTTGGTCCGCTGGCGCCATTGTTCCGTTTCAGTGATGAAGCGGACGTGATCCGCCAGGCCAACGACACCGAGTTCGGTCTGGCAGCCTATTTTTACGCGCGTGACCTGAGCCGCGCTTTCCGGGTGGCCGAAGCGCTGGAGTATGGCATGGTGGGTATCAATACCGGTTTGATCTCGACCGAGGTCGCGCCCTTTGGTGGCATGAAATCCTCCGGGCTGGGTCGTGAAGGGTCCAGACACGGCATTGATGAGTACGTCGAAATTAAATACCTGTGCCTGGGTGGCATCTGAGCCCTGTTCCAGGGTCAGCACTGATGGAGTCGAATATGAGCAAGACCAATGAATCCTTAATGCAGCGCCGCCACGATGCGGTTGCTCGCGGCGTCAGCCAGATCCATCCGATATTCGTCCAGCGCGCGGAAAACGCCACGGTCTGGGATGTCGAAGGTCGCCAGTATATTGATTTTGCCGGCGGGATTGCCGTGCTGAATACTGGCCATAGGCACCCCAAGGTGATGGAGGCGGTGAAGCGGCAGATGGAGCAGTTCACCCACACCTGCTTCCAGGTGCTGGCCTACGAGCCTTACGTGGCGTTGTGCGAAAAGCTCAACACGCTGGTGTCCGGCGACTTCAAGAAAAAGACGCTGTTGGTCACCACCGGCTCCGAGGCCCTGGAAAACGCAGTGAAAATCGCCCGGGCGGCGACCGGTCGTGCTGGCGTGATTGCCTTCACAGGCGGTTATCATGGCCGCACCATGATGACCCTGTCGATGAATGGCAAGGTAGCGCCTTACTCATCCGGTATGGGCCTGATGCCCGGCGGCGTCTACCGCGCCCAGTTTCCCTGCCCGCTGCACGGTGTCAGCGATGATGATGCGATTGCCAGCATCGAACGTATTTTCAAGAACGATGCCGAACCGCGGGACATTGCCGCCATTGTTATTGAGCCGGTACAGGGCGAGGGCGGCTTCTACGTCGCCAGCCCGGCGTTTATGAAAAAGCTGCGTGAGCTCTGCGATCTGCACGGCATTGTGCTGGTGGCGGATGAGGTACAGAGCGGAGCCGGGCGTACCGGCACCTTCTTTGCCATGGAGCAGATGGGCGTCGCGCCGGATCTGACCACCTTTGCCAAGTCGATTGCCGGTGGTTTTCCGCTCGCCGGCGTGTGCGGCCGGGCCGAGCTGATGGATGCGATTGCGCCAGGTGGCCTGGGTGGTACCTACGCCGGTAACCCGCTGGCCTGCGCCGCTGCACTGGCGGTTATCGAGGTATTCGAGGAAGAGAACCTGCTGGCGCGCAGCTTCACGCTGGGCGAGATGATCATGGGCCGGTTGCGTGACATCGCCGCGCAGGACCAGCGCATCGGTGATGTGCGCGGTCTGGGGGCGATGGTGGCGTGCGAGCTGTTCACCGCCGAGTGTCGGCCCGATGCCGAGTTGGCTGCCAAGGTCGTGGCATTGGCCCGCGACAAGGGTCTGATCCTGTTGTCCTGCGGCCAGTACGGCAATGTGATCCGCATTCTGGTGCCGCTCACCGCCAGTGATGTGGAAGTGCAGGCAGGGATGGATATCGTCGCCGCCTGTTTCGCCGAACTCGGGGGCAGCTGAGCTGCCAGCGGCAAGCCTCAAGCCTCAAGCTACAAGCTACAAGTGCAGACCTCAGCCCGGGTCTTCGCTTGCCGCTTATAGCTTGCCGCTGCGCCAGCTGGCGCCTAAAACGTCGACATCCCGCTAAACTCCATAAACCGATAGAGCGCATAGCGCCAGCGCGAGTGGTCGGCAAAGTCGGCGTAGGGCAGGCTGCGCTGCTCGCCATCGGGGTTGCTCCAGCTGCGTTGAAACTGCTCGCGCGCAGCTTGCATCACAGCCTGTGGTGCTGGCGCCAGCACGCGTACGCTGGTCTCCAGGTTCAGGTCGTCGAGGTTGCGGCGGGTGAAGTTGGCCGAGCCGATGATCATTTCGCTATTGCCATCGGCACGGTCCAGGCGTAGCCATTTGCGGTGGCATTGCTCACCCCGAGTGGCGCACCAGCGCACCTCGATGCCTGCCTTGTGCAGGTCCCAGGCCACCTGCCGGTTGGGCACGCCGTTCTTCTCCCGGCCGAATGCGTCGCGGTTGGCGTCCATCAAAACGCGCAATTGCACGCCACGCTGCTGCGCGCGGATCAGCGCTTCAATCAATGGCCGATGGGAGAAATAAAACACTTCCAGGTCTAGCCGGTCACCCGGCTGCGCACTGTCGATCACTTCCAGCAGCGCGTCACGAATCGCCGCCTCGGTCAGAACCTGCAGCTGTGCACCTTCGCTGGCGCTAGCGGGTGGGGCGCTTGGCCAGCCGGAGGTGTCTATCTCTGAGGAAAAGCGCAGGACCGCCACCTCGCTGGCCAGCAGATCCAGTGCCGCTGCACCGCTGAAGCGCAGCGCATTGTTGCTATGCCGGCTGCTGGCGTCATGCGGGTTGCCGGAGGTGACCAGCCCGGTCCAGCCGTCGCCCTCATCGACGACCAGGGTCTTGCGGTGGTTAGCGCGGAAGTTAAGCAGGTGCAGGTAGCTGCGCAGTGTGACCTTGCCGTCCCCGACCGGATTGGGCAGCCAGCCGCCGCGGCTGTTGTTACCCAGATAGCTACAGCACAGGCTCCAGATACCCGACCACAGCGGGTTGGAAGCGGGTAGCTGATTGATGTCGGTCATGATGACGGCCACCCCTGCCGCTTGTAACTGCTCGAGGTAGGCATTCTGCACGCCGCCATACAGGGTGTTGAATGGATCGGTAATCAGCACGACCGGCATCTGCGGCTGTTGCCTGCGGGCCTGCAGCAGCGTCTGGGTCAGTTCCGCGGACAGCGCGCGGTAGCTGTCCTGGCCGGCAAAATCATTGAATAAAAACATGTCCACCAGCACCAGACGCCGTGCTTGGGCTATCAGGCGCAGCACTTCGTCAAATACCTGTTGCTGACTGACTTGCTCACCAGTGCGGGTGACGTAGGTCTGGTCGGTGAGTAGCTCGGTGTTGTGCATTGCGCGTAATGGCGATGCTGTCGACAGGCCGTCAGGCAGCGGCTGAAATAATCTGTAGCCGCTCGCCAGCAGCCAGGTCGAGAGCAGCAGCAGCGTCCAGTGCCGCGGGCGCAAGCGTGACCGGGAACTGAAGGGGCGAAACGATAGGGACATGCGGGTTACTCGGGGAAAAAGCGCGGAGCCAGCGGGGCTGACCCCGCGCAAGTGGGTCAGGCGGGAAGCTGGCCATCCATGCCCTTGGGATCGGGGCCATATTGGTTGCTGCCTGGTGTGCTGTCCAGCACGGTAAATACCAGCAGTACCAGCGCGCCGATCAAGGGTATCAGGGCGATCAATATCCACCACCCCGTGCGGCTGGTGTCGTGCAGCCGGCGCACGGTGACGGCCAGGCTGGGCAGGAAAACCCCCAGCGCGTAAATGCCGCTCAGCAGGCCTGTGCCCGCCTCGCTACTGACCAGGCCGAGCATGCCGTCGATAAGTGACAGCAGCAGCATTGCCAGCAGACTGAACAGGGTAAAGAACCAGTATTCCTTGCGCCGCGCCCGGCCGCTGAATACGGCGTATTTTCTGAGTACCTCAAGATACCAATCCATACCTTCTCCCTGGTTGAGCTGGCCCGCAGACCACGCCCGCTGACGCGGCGGCCGGTGGGTCGATTATAAAGAGCGGGTCAAGACTCTGCTAGCGTAGTTGATCAGCAATGTACGCGGTCTTACATGCTAATCTGGCGAAAACCCGGATAAGAGGCAGTGCATGCGCAAGGCGTTGATCGTAGTGGTGGCGTTGACCTGCGTGATGCTATTGCTGACGGCGGGCGGGGTGTTGTTTGCCCAGCGCACATTGACCGCGGCGGGCGTCGAGCAGCTCGACTGGCAGGGCCTGCGTGTCGATCGGAGCGGCTTGCATATCGAGCAGCTCTCCGGCCTTTATCGCGACCCGCAGGGCGCGCTCGGCTTCCAGCTTTCCGGCCTGATGCTGCGCCTGGGTGGCGAATCGTCGCTGCATATTGCGGCCATAGACGTACGGACGCTCCAGCTTGATTGGCGGCCGGACGCAGAGGCAGAGCAACAGGCTGCTGGCGCTGTGCCTGATCCGTTAGCCTGGGCTCAGCAGTTCAGGCGGTTGCCGGACCGCTTGCAGATTGACCAGGTCGAGCTGCGGCTGCCTTGCGCTGCTGGACGCTGTGCTGCGCAAGGTCAGTTTCAGCTAAGCCGGCTGGGTGTTGAGCGCTTTAGCGCGCGGGTGGGCCTGCGCGACGCGCAGGGCAGGCTGGAACTGGATGCCCAACTGCAGCCAGGCGCCGAGGTGTTGGAAATACAGGCGCAATTGCAGGTGTCTGGCCAGCCTGCGGCCATGCTGGATGGGCGCTGGAGCGCGCGCGCGCAAGTGCCCGCTTGGGAGGGGCGGCTGCAGGTGCTGGATTGGCCCGAGGCTGACTGGTTGCTGGCCTACGCCGCGCCGTGGCTGGGCCGCCAGAGTTTCCCTTTTACGCAACTGCCTACCGGTATGCAGGCGGACCTGCACTGGCAGCTGGCCCCGCTCACGCAACCGCTGCGCTGGGTTGATCTGTTGGCTGGCCAGGTGCGGCTGCGCGCCACTATGCTCTTGCCACAGCCCTGGACCTGGCAGGAGCTTGGCGCGTTGCACGGTCGGCTTGAGCTGGATCTGGGGGGTGACAACGGTCGCTGGCAACTACGCCAGGGCACTGCGCAGCTGGTCGTGGAGCAACCGACCTACCCGGTGCTGGCGGATCTGCCTGCCGAAATCCGGCCTACCCGACTGAGCCTTCAGCTCGACCCGCAACAGGACAGCGCGCTGGACTGGGCTACGGCCATGACGTTGCAAGTGCAGTTACAGGCTAGCGGTCCGCTGGAGCTGAGCTTGACTGGCGGTCTGCTGCTGAGTTCGCGCCCGCAGTGGCAAGCCGAATGGCAGCGAATGCGGCTGAGCGGTCGCGCCGACCAGTTGGCGTGGGATGCGCTGAGCCTGCGCGGCATCACATTCGATTGGCCCCTGGCGGGGCGCGTCAATGACCAAGAACTGGAATTGCAGCTGGGCAGTGGCGCAACGCTGCAGGCGGCCTCCTTTTCGGCTCCCGCTGCGGGTATTGCCCTGGCAGCAACCACCCTGGACCTGTCGGGATTGCAGCTGCGCACGCCGCTGGCCGATGCGCAGCAAAGTACCGCCCAAGGCCGGCTGAATCTGTCGGCGGTGAGTGCCAGCCACGCGTTACTCAAGGCCCAAGGCTGGACACTGGAGGGTCAGCTGGATTATGCCGCTGATCATCTCGGCTGGAAGGGTGCGGTCAAGGGTGAGCGCGGCCTGGCCATGGATGTGCAGTTCGCCTGGCCGGCCGGCCGTGCCTGGCAGGCCGATGTGGCCTTGCAGGAAGTGTTTTTGCGCGCGGCCAATCCGCTGGCCGCCACCCTGGTCGATTGGCCCGCACTGCTGACCTTCAGCAGTGGTCGGTTTACCGGGCAGATGCGCGCACGCGGCCTGTCTGGCCTGGATAGCCTGCAAGGGCAGTTGACGCTGTCTGGCGGCAAGGGTATCTACGACCGGCTGACCTTCGAGGGCCTGACCACGACGGCGGAGGTGAGCGTCAAGGGCGAAGCCCTGCAGGTGGAGTTTCCCAACCTGAAACTGCACGCACTGGACCCCGGCATGCCGCTGGGTCCTGTGACCTTTGCCGGTGGTTACAGCGCGACCCTGGCGACGCCCACCGAGGGCCGGCTATTGGTCAAGGCGGCGCAGATGGGCATGCTCGGCGGACAGGTCCGGTTGCTGCCGACCACGCTGGCGCTAGCTGAGCCTCGACAAAACGTCATTGTTGAATTGACCGGCGTCGAGCTGGCCAGCCTGTTCGAGGTCTATCCAGCAGAAGGGCTGAGCGGGCTCGGTACGCTGGATGGTCGCCTGCCCGTCAGCCTGGAAGCAGGAAAGATACTGATAGATGGGGGCCAGTTGCAGGCCCGGGAACCTGGCGGCTTTTTGCGCTATCGTTCGGCAAAGCTGGAAGATCTGGCGCGCACCAACGCTGGCATGCGCCAGGTGGCGGCCGCACTGGATGATTTTCATTACAGTGTATTGTCTTCCGATGTAGCTTATGATCAGGATGGTTTGCTGGTTCTGGGGCTGCAATTGCAGGGGCGCAATCCTGCACTGGAGGGCGGCAGGCCGATTCATCTGAACATCCGCCTGGAAGAGAATGTGCCGGCATTGCTGGCCAGTTTGCAGCTCAGCGGGAAAGTCAGCGAGATTATCCAGAAGCGTGTGCAGGAGCGGTTTTTACAGCAGCGCCTGGCACCCGGCAAATGATCAAGGAGTAGTACCTATGCGATGGCGTCTGATCCCGGTAACGGCGGTGGCGGTCTTGCTGGGTGTCACACTCAGCGATGGAGTTGGCGAGTGGCTTTTCGCAATAGACATCCTTGCCGGCCTCCATGGCCGCGATAGCCTGAAGGCAGTGCCAGTGGTCAGGCGTTGC
>JAWOGT010000140.1:0-6512 GCA_046496585.1 Halopseudomonas sp. | reverse complement strand
TGCATGTCGCCGAGAATTTCCTGATAGGCACCGACCAGGAAAATACCCAGCAGATAATCCTCACCCTCACGCAGGGCGTGGACCGGCAGACTGCTTTCGATACTCTGCTCATCGACATAATGGCGGATCTTGCCGTCCGAGTCGCAGGTCAGATCCTGCAGTACCGCCCGGCGCAGGGGTTCTTCGTCCAGGCGGTTGATCGGCATGATCGGCAGCACCTGATCGATCGCCCAGGTGTCCGGCAGGCTCTGGAACACCGAGAAATTACAGATGTACTTGTCGGCCATCTTGTCGTTCAGCTCATCCAGCACCTGCCTGTGAGACCGCTGACGCGCCTTGAGCTGGTCATGCAGGCGTGAACACAGGGCAAAGTAGCATTGCTCGGCCAGCGCCTTCTGTGACAGGCTCAGCTTGCCCTCGGCATACTGCGCCGCGACATCGGCCATGTAGTGCGTGGCACGCCAGTAGGTTTCGGTGACCATTTCGATATCGTTGTTATCCAGCAGCCCAACCAGATTGCGCACCACCTGCGGCAGGCTGTCCAGATCATCAATCGGCGGCAGCTGATCGTTGTGCCGTTCGACATCGGTGACCTGCACCACCAGTACCGCGTGGTGCGCGGTCATTGCCCGGCCGCTCTCGGAAAAGATATGCGGATGCGGCAAGCCCTGGTCGTTGCAGAAGTCGCGCAGCATGGCGACGACCGTATGGGCATACTCGTTGACGTCATAATTGATCGAGCTGGCGTTACGCGAATGGGTGCCGTCGTAATCCACACCCAGGCCACCGCCGACGTCGATATGGTCGACCGGCAGGCCCAGCGCGCGCAACTCGCCAAAGTAGCGAATCGCCTCGCGAAAACCATGCTGGTAGTCCGCCAGGTTGGCAATCTGCGAACCCATATGAAAATGCAGCAAGCGCACACCGTCCTGCAGGCCGGCCGTGCGGAACTGCTCGACCACGCGCAGCAACTGGGCGGCGGACAGACCGAACTTGGACTTCTCGCCGCCGGTATCGGCCCACTTGCTCGAGGCCAGCGAGGACAGGCGCACGCGCAGACCGACCTGCGGGGTCAGGCCCATTTTCGCCGCCTCTTCAATTACCAGGCGCACTTCCGATTCCTTCTCGATAACGATAAACACGTTATGCCCGAGCTTCTGGCCGATCAACGCCAGGTGGATGAACTCGCGGTCCTTGTAGCCATTGCAGACAATGGTGCCGCCCTTGGGCGCCAGCGCCAGCACGGCCATCAATTCCGGCTTGGAGCCGGCTTCAAGACCGATGGACACGTCTTCGGTGGCGATGATGTTCTCCACCACCGCTTCCTGCTGGTTGACCTTGATCGGATACAGCGCGGTATACCCGTTGGTGTAGTCCAGCTCGGCAATATTGCTGTCAAAGGCGCCGGTCAACTGCCGTACGCGATCTTGCAGAATATCCGGGAAGCGCACCAACAGCGGCAGATCCAGGCCGCTGTCACGCAACTGTGCGACCAATTCGTGCAAATCGATGGCCTTGCCATCCGGTCCACGGGGCTTAACGTCCACATGACCTTTTTCATTGACGTTGAAGTAGCCTGCTCCCCAGTGACGAATGCCGAATACACTGCGGCTGTCGGCAACCGTCCAGGCTGAAGCGTCTTCCTTGCGTGAACGTCGCTGCTGCGCCATCAAATACACCCCTTGTCGAAATGGTAAAAGACTGGAAAAACTGGCTACAGGATAAAGCAAAAGCCGCCTTCCTGCCGCTGCGATGATCCGCCATTTGCCGGCTGGATAAGCCAGGCAAAGACGTGACCCAGCCTGGCGACCTTACTACTGTAGGGCTAGGGTAGAACAACCGAATGACAAACCTATTTTTGGAGTCGACACATGCAGCACTATTTCAGCCTTAAAGGCCGCACGGCACTGGTGACCGGCGGCAGCCGGGGGATTGGCCGGATGATCGCCCAGGGCTTTCTCGAAGCGGGGGCGCGGGTGATTATCTGTAGCCGCAAACTGGATGAATGTGAAGCCACCGCGGCCGAACTGGCCGAATACGGCGAATGCATCGCGGTGAGCGCCGACCTGTCCTCCGAAGCCGGGGCCAAAGCGCTGTTTTCCGCCCTGCAGGCGCATACCGAGCACCTGGATATTCTGGTCAATAACGCGGGCACCAGCTGGGGCGCGCCGCTGGAGGACTTCCCGGTCAAGGGCTGGGAGAAGGTCATGCAGCTGAATGTAACCTCGGTGTTCAGCTGTATCCAGCAATTGCTGCCGATGCTGCGCAAGGCTGGCAATGCCCAGAGTCCGGCGCGGGTGATCAATATTGGCTCGGTCGCCGGCATCAGCGCCTTTGGCGAGCAGGCTTACTCCTACGGGCCGAGCAAGGCGGCGGTACACCAGCTTTCACGCATGCTCGCCAAAGAGCTTGTCGGCGAGCATATCAATGTGAATGTCATCGCCCCCGGCCGCTTCCCGAGCAAGATGACCAGCCATATCCACAATGACCCCGAGGCCCTGGCTGAGGACTGCCGGCACATTCCCATGCAGCGCTGGGGTCGCGAAGAGGAGATGTCGGCACTGGCAATCATGCTGGCCAGCACCGCCGGCGCCTATATGACCGGCAATATCATCCCGATTGATGGCGGTTTCACACTATAAACCCCAGCGGCGCGGGGCCGAGCGCTCGCGCCATAGGCTGGCGATCCCCACGTTATGTTCTACACTTTATTGAACATGCCTTGTTTAGCTCCTCGATAGAACCGGCGCTAGCCGATATCCACCCTCTCCAGACTACGCTGGGCAACTGCCGGCGCAGTGCTCGAGCACTCTGTCCACGCAGTCTGCCCAAGCCATCGAGGCATCCATGTCAGGCCCATGGCGCAAGCTCGGATCAGGCGCTCGCATAGCCCCGGACAAAGGCATCCTTGTTGATGAAACAGCGCCTGCCGTACGGGCCGCGAAGGACAGTACATTTGCGGGATATTTACTTCCATATCACGGTCATATAGGAAGAATATGACAAATCTATTTAACAGCTGTAAATATTCCATGAGCCAGCAAGTTGCCCTGAAAATCCCGGCAACAGCGGGTTGAGATAATTTTCTGGATATGTTTATCATGTAAATAGTATTTATCAGTAAAGATCAGGACACAATGACCAACACCCCCGTAACACTACGAAAACCAGAGCCCACGGACGGTTTTGCGCTTAACGAGCTGGTGGCCCGCTGCGCCCCGCTCGACACCAATTCGGTGTACTGCAATCTGCTCCAATGTAGCGATTTTGCCGATACCGGCATCACCGCCATCACCGAGGCAGGCGATATGGTCGGCTTTATTTCCGGCTACCGCCCGCCCAACCGACCCACTACGCTGTTCGTCTGGCAAGTCGCCGTCGACAGTCGCATGCGCGGTCAGGGTCTGGCCTTGAAGATGCTGATGGGGCTGGTCCAGCGCGTTGCCGCCGACGGCGTCACGCAGCTGGAAACAACCATTTCACCCGGCAACGAAGCGTCAGAAGCGCTGTTTAAAAAAGCCTTCCGTCAGCTCGGTGCCGACTACAGCACCCGGACGCTTTTTTCCCGGGAGCAGCATTTCAATGGCCAGCACGACGATGAAGTGCTCTACAGCGCTGGCCCATTTGCAGCTACTGACACGATTTAATTTAAGATTTAATTGAAGAAACCAGGAGACAACATGACCAACTTCGAACAGTTCGAAAAACATGAATCCGGTATTCGCAGCTATTGCCGCTCGTTCCCCGTGATCTTTAAACAAGCTCGCGGTGCGGAACTGATTACCAGCGAAGGCAAGCACTACATCGATTTTCTCGCCGGTGCCGGCACCCTGAACTACGGTCACAATCATCCGGTGCTGAAGAAAGCGCTGATCGACTACATTTCCGACGACGGCATCACCCACGGCCTGGACATGTATTCCAGCGCCAAGGAGAACTTCCTCGAAGTCTTCCACCGGGTGATTCTCGAGCCCCGCGGCTTTGGTGATTACGTCACCCAGTTCAGCGGCCCGACCGGGACCAACTCGGTGGAAGCCGCGCTGAAACTGGCGCGCAAGGTCACTGGCCGCAGCAATGTGATCAGCTTCACCAATGGCTTTCATGGCTGCAGCATCGGCGCCCTGGCCGTCACCGGCAACCAGCATCACCGTGGCGCTGCCGGCGTGGCGCTGACCGACGTCAGCCGCATGCCCTATGCCAACTATTTCGGCGACAGTGCCAACACCATCGCCATGATGGACAAGATGCTCAGCGATCCGAGCAGCGGTATCGACAAGCCCGCCGCGGTGATTGTCGAAGTCGTACAGGGCGAAGGCGGCTTGAATACCGCATCAGCCGAGTGGATGCGCAAGCTGCAGAAACTCTGCCGCAAGCACGGCATGCTGCTGATTGCCGATGACATTCAGGCCGGCTGTGGCCGTACTGGCTCGTTCTTCAGCTTTGAAGGCATGGGTATTCAGCCGGACATGATCACCCTGTCCAAGTCGCTGAGTGGCTATGGTCTGCCCTTTGCTTTAGTCCTCATCCGCCGCGAGCTGGATCAGTGGGAACCGGGCGAGCACAACGGTACCTTCAGAGGCAACAACCTGGCCTTTGTTACCGCCGCTGCCGCCATGGAGCACTTCTGGACCACCGACGAATTTGCCAAGAGCGTTCAGGCCAAGGGCAAGATGGTCAAGGAGCGCATGCAGAAAATCGTTCGCAAGCACGGCCCTGATTCGTTGTTCGTCAAAGGCCGCGGCATGATGGTCGGTATCAGTTGCCCGAATGGTGAACTAGCCGCGGCTATCTGCCATGAAGCTTTCCAGCACGGCCTGGTGATTGAAACCAGCGGCAACCATAGCCAGGTCGTCAAGTGTCTGGCGCCATTGACCATCACTGAAGAGCAGATCGACCAGGCGATGACCATTCTGGACGCCGCCTTTGCCAAGATCATGAAAGAAGATACCGCCGAACAGGCATCCTGAGGAGAGCGCACTATGATCGTACGTACATTGAAGGATTGCGAAGCATCCGAACGACGCGTCGTCTCCCAGAACTGGGAAAGCACCCGCATGTTGTTGAAAGACGACAAGATGGGCTTTTCCTTTCATATCACCACCATCTACGCCAATAGCGAAACGCACATCTGGTACAAGAATCATCTCGAGTCGGTGTACTGCATGAGCGGCAATGGCGAGATCGAGACCCTGGCTGACGGCAAGGTCTACAAGATCGAGCCGGGCACGCTGTATATCCTCGACCAGCATGACGACCACATGCTGCGCGGCGGCAGCGAAGACATGAAAATGGCTTGCGTGTTCAACCCGCCCCTGAGCGGCAAGGAAGTCCACGACGCGGAAGGCGTGTATCCGGTAGACGCTACCTGAATACCCGCCTGCTGGCCGAGAGTGCACCCGCGCTCGGCCAGCATCAGCGGCTAAAGCCGTTGGCCAGAAGTCATGCCGCCCCAGGAAAAGGATGGTCGGCAACATTCCACCAACGACAGGCACCTATTATGCATACCGTAGAAAAGATTGGCGGCACCTCGATGAGCCGCTTCGACGAAGTACTCGACACCCTATTCATTGGCCAGCGCAAGCAGGCCGAGCTCTATAACCGCGTTTTTGTGGTCTCCGCCTATGCCGGTATGACCAACATGTTGCTGGAGCATAAAAAATCCGGCGAGCCGGGCGTATATGAGCGGTTTGCCGACGCGCAGAACGAAGACGCCTGGCGGGATGCGCTGGATGCCGTACTGCTCAGCATGAAGGCAAAGAATGCCGAGCTGTTCAGCGGCGAATACGAGCGCCAGGCAGCGGACCGCTTTATTGAAGGTCGCATCAGCGATGTCCGCGACTGCATGCTGAGCCTGCAACAGCTGTGCACCTACGGCCACTTCCAGCTGACCGAGCACCTGATGAAGGTGCGCGAGATGCTTGCCTCCCTGGGCGAAGCGCACAGCGCCTTCAATACCGTACTGGCATTGAAAAAGCATGGCGCCAATGCCCGCCTGGTGGATTTGACCGGCTGGAACCAGCCCGAACCGAAATCCTTCCAGGACATGATCAAGCACAGCTTCGACGGCATCGACCTGAGCAAGGAGCTGGTCGTTGCGACCGGCTATACGCATTGCAGTGAAGGCCTGATGAACACCTTCGACCGTGGCTACAGCGAAATCACCTTCGCCCAGATCGCCGCGACCACCGGTGCCCGCGAAGCGATCATCCACAAGGAATACCACCTCTCCAGCGCCGATCCGAATCTGGTCGGTCTGGATAACGTGGTGACCATTGGCCGCACCAATTACGACGTGGCCGATCAGCTGTCCAACCTGGGGATGGAAGCCATTCACCCCAAGGCCGCACGGACTTTGCGCCGCGCCGGCATTCAGCTGCGCATCAAGAATGCCTTCGAGCCGGACCACGCCGGGACCCTGATCAGCCAGGATTACTGCAGCGAAAAGCCCTGTGTAGAGATCATCGCCGGTCGCAAGGACGTATTTGGTCTGGAAGTCTTCGACCAGGAAATGC
>JAWOGT010000121.1:0-11616 GCA_046496585.1 Halopseudomonas sp. | reverse complement strand
GTGCAGTCAATTTTGCGGCACATAACAGGCGGCGCTACTCAGTGCAGTTTTTTTTGACGATTTGACGCAATACGCAGATGGTTTGAGTCGTCACGATGGCATAATGCTGCGCATTGGTTTGTGTTGATGAGCGCCCCGTTCCCTACCGGGAATGCGATGGAAAGCATCGTGGGTGATGGCCGCCAGGTTGTTGCCTACATTTCAAGAGGAAAGGGTATGGCTTTGAAATGCCAAGTGATTACGGGTGTCGCCACGCTGGCTGCATTGTATGTGGGTGTCAGCAATGCATTGGGATTGGGTGAACTGCGGCTTGACTCAGCATTGAATCAGCCATTGAGTGCGATCATTCAGTTGCAGGGCGGCGAGGGACTGACACCGGAGGATATCCGTGTTTCGCTGGCCAACTCGGAAGCCTTTCAAAATGCCGGTATTGATCGGCCGTTCTTTCTGACTGAGCTGCGCTTTGTGCCAGTGGTGGAAAATAACCGCCTCTTGATCCGGGTCGAGTCCAGCCAGCCGGTGCGCGAACCCTATCTGAGCTTCCTGGTAGAGCTGCGCCGGCCAAATGGCCGGATGCTGCGCGAGTACACCCTGCTGCTTGATCCGCCGCTATACAACCCGCAAACTGGCGTCATGGCCAAAGCCCCGCAACCTGCGTCTGTGGCTCCTGCGGCTGCTGTGCAGCGTCCTCAGGTAGCGGCCGCTCAGCCCCGGCAACAGGCGACCACTCAGCCCCGTCAACAGGTAGTCGCGCAACCTACGCTGCCAACGCTTCAGCCTGCCGCGGGTGCCGATAAATACACCACGGTGTCCGGCGACACACTCTGGGATATCGCTGCTGCGCAGCGGCCGGATAGTCGTGTGGCTATCAATACCAATGTACTGGCGATACGGGCGCTGAATCCCGCTGCCTTTATTGGCGGGAATATCAATCGCCTGCGCGTTAACCAGCGGCTGGTACTGCCGACCCGCGAGCAACTGGTCACGGCCGGTGCGCCCGTTGCGATCATGCACAGCCTGGCCGCCGATGGGCCGGATGTCGCGGCCACGGTGAAGCCCGAGCAACAACCGCTGGTCGATGCTCAGTCTCTGCCGCCAGCTCGCCCGGAAGAGGATCCTGCCGCGTTGGCCGAGGCGGACCAGGTCAGCACAGCCGACTCGGATGAAAGTACTGTGGCACGGCTGCGTATTGAAGAGCCCAGCATTGAGAGCGCAGAAGCGGACTCGGAAGTACTGCTGGACCGTCTGCGCACGCTAGAGGGGCGATTCAATGTGCTGCTCAGCGAACTGGATGCGCGTGATGCACAAATTGCCAGCCTTCAGGCTGAGCTGGAAGTCTTGCGCCAGGCGCGCGAGGCTGAAGCGCAAGGTGATCAGGCGCTGGCAGGGGTGACCGGCTCGGGTAGCCTGGGCGAAAGTGAGGCCGGCGCTGGACCCGGTTCTGCCGCGGGCAATGACAGCCCTGCACCCGGTTCGCTAGAGGCCAATGTGTTGCCCGGCACTGAGCCCGTCGAGGCGGCGCCGAGCACGTTATCCTGGGTCGCCTGGCTGGCGCTGCCTGCGGTTCTGCTCGCCTTTCTGCTTGGCTTGTTCCTGGCCCGACGCCGTTCGGCTGTTAGCACTGAAGAAGACTGGCCCGACGTTGTAGAACCAGAGAGCCCCGCGGGTTTTGCTTCGAATGTGACTACCGTTCCGGCCATGCTCGCCCGTCCTCTTGCGCCGGCGCCCAAGGCCCCGGTTGATGCGCTGGACGGTGTGGAACTCTACATTACCTACGGCCGATTTGCCGAAGCGCGACTGATGCTCGACAAGGCCATTGCTGAGGAACCCGAACGCCTGGATCTGCACTACAAACAGCTGCTGGTGCTGGCTGAGCTGAGTGATGCGCCGGCCTTCGCGGAACAGGAAGAGCAGATCAGGGACTTGGGTGCCGATCCTGAACGGGTGAATCAGATCAAGGCGCGGTTCCCGCGGTTGTTTGATGCCAACGGCGATATGGTTGAGCCGGTCGAACAATATGATCCGATGATCGATGAGGACCTGGAGATCAAGGAATCAGCCGAATTCCGTTCTGGTATCTTCGAAGAACATGACGAATCGAGTACCAGCCAGTTGAATCTGAACGACTTTACCCTGGATGCTGACTGGGATTTGATCGATGGCTTGAGTCCTGAACCGGTGCGGCGCAATGCCAAGCGCGAAGCAGTCAGAGAGCAAGCACAAAGGGACGTCAAGGATGAGGACTTTGAAACCAGCCTGCACGATTTCCCGGAAGTAGAAGAGCTGGACGATGATTACGCCGAGCATTTCGCTCCGAGTGATGATGACCGCTCTGGAGGCAGGCAGCGCTGAGTTGAGCTGTTGCACCCACTAAAGGCGCCCCGAGGGGCGCCTTTTCACACTCAGTCGAAGAGTTTTTTTGCCACATCCGGGAAATGATTGGCGAAGTGGATCTGCATGCCGTCTTTGAGGTACGCCGGCAACTCCTCGTAATCGCCACGGTTGGCTTCAGGTACGATCAACTCGAAGATCGACTGCCGGCGCGCGGCAATGACTTTCTCGCGAATGCCGCCTACCGGGAGCACCTGGCCGGTCAGGGTGATCTCACCGGTCATGGCCAGGCCAGCGCGGGGAGCCTGATTGCGCGCCAGGGATAACAAGGCGCTGGCCATGGTCACCCCGGCGCTGGGGCCATCCTTTGGCGTTGCGCCTTCAGGTACATGCATGTGCACAAAGGCCTCGTCGAAGAAGCGGGTATCGGCCTTGAAGGTCTTCAGGTTGGCGCAGATGTAACTGTAGGCAATCTCGGCGGATTCACGCATGACCTCGCCCAGCTTGCCGGTCAGCTTGAAACCGCGATTGAGCGTGTGAATCCGCGTCGCTTCAATCGGCAGGGTAGCTCCGCCCATTGAGGTCCAGGCCAAGCCGGTAATAATCCCCACCCCTTTGAGCATTTTTTCCTTGCGAAACGGCGCCGACCCCAGCAGCTCGAGCAGATTCTCCGGTTTGACGATGATTTTTTGTTCCCGATCCGGTAATAGCCGCATGATCGATTTGCGCACGATCTTTGCCAGTTGCTTTTCCAGATTGCGCACGCCGGCTTCCCGGGCATAGCCTTCGATCAGGTTGCGTAGCGCTTTGTCGGTGATGCGCAACTGGCTCTTGCGCAGCCCGGCGCGCTCCAGCTGACGGGGCCAGAGATGATGTTTGGCAATCGCCAGCTTCTCCTCGCTGATATAACCCGAGAGGCGGATCACGTCCATGCGATCGACCAAGGGTCCGGGAATGCTGTCCAGGGTGTTGGCGGTACAGACAAACAGCACCTTCGACAGGTCCAGACGCAGGTCCAGATAGTGATCGAGGAACTGGCTGTTCTGCTCCGGATCCAGGGTTTCCAGCAGAGCCGAAGCCGGGTCGCCCTGATGGCTGGAGCCGAGCTTGTCGATTTCATCCAGCATGATCACCGGGTTCATCACGCCGACGTCCTTCAGGGCCTGCACAAACTTGCCGGGCATCGCGCCTATGTAGGTGCGTCGGTGGCCCTTGATTTCCGCTTCATCCCGCATCCCGCCCACGCTGAAGCGATAGAAGGGCCGGCCGAGACTCTCGGCAATCGAATGGCCAATACTGGTTTTACCGACCCCTGGCGGGCCGACCAGCAAAATGATCGAGCCGGATACCGTACCCTTGAATGCACCCACGGCCAGAAACTCGAGAATCCGTTGTTTGACATCCTCCAGGCCATCGTGGTCGCGGTCGAGCACCTTGCGTGCATGCTCGATATCCAGTTTGTCCTTGTGCGTCACGCCCCAGGGAATCGCCGTGGTCCAATCCAGATAATTGCGCGTGAGCGCATATTCGGGTGAACCGGTCTCGAGAATCGACAGCTTGTGCAGTTCCTCTTCGATCTTCTTGCTCGCCGCCTCCGGTAGGGTCTTGTCGGCGATGCGCGCACGAAACTGCTCTATATCGGCGGTGCGGTCATCCTTGGACAGCCCCAGCTCCTGCTGGATGACCTTGAGCTGCTCCTTGAGAAAGAAGGTGCGTTGATGTTTGCTGATGGTGCGGTTGACCTCGGCGCTGATCTCGCCCTGCAGGCGCGCGACATCGATTTCCGTCTTCAGCAGCACCAGGACCTTTTCCATGCGCCGCAGCACCGGGATGGTATTCAGAATATCCTGCAGTTCAGCGCCCTTGGCGGAAGTCAGGGTGGCGGCGAAGTCAGATAGCGGGGAAGGCTGGTTGGGGCTGAAACGGTTCAGGTAGTTTTTCAATTCTTCGCTGTACAGCGGATTGAGCGGCAGCAGCTCCTTGATCGCATTGATCAGGGCCATCGCGTAGGCGCGTACCTCGTCACGCTCGTCGCTGGGTGCTTCGGGGTACTCCACTTCCACCAGATAGGGTGGTTTGCGGCTTAGCCACTGGGTGATGCGCACACGGGTCAGGCCCTGGGCGATAAACTGGATTTTGCCGTTTTCCTTGACGGCGTGATGCACCTTTACCGCGCAGCCCGTTTCCGGCAGGCGTTCAGGATCAATCTCGCCGTCGGTAGAGGGGCGCTCGGCAGACAAGCTGTCGTCAATAAAGAACAACGACAGCGCATGATGCGGGGTATCGGCTACCCGCTCCAGCGTTTGTGCCCAGGGTGCTTCATCCACGACCACCGGCATGACCTGAGCAGGGAAGAAGGGTCGATTGTCGATCGGGATCAAATAGAGCTTGTTAGGTAAGCGCTGGCTTGGCACCACGAGCCCGGTATTGGCATTATCCGCGGCGGCGTCCTGGTCACGTTCAAAGTAGTCGGATTGGTTGCTGTCCTGATCGGTCATGGCGGTTCTCGCTGGTGGTCCCATATAAAGTGAGAGATGGTGCCGATTCAGTGTTTTTCAATGGCCGTTACCGGCCTGTCTTGTGGCAAACCGGAGCAAGGTCTAATATTGACCACCCATACGCAACGGTCAGTTGCATGATCAAGACTAAGATATTGGATCTGCCGGTTCAGACTTCTACCCACGCTCACGCGCAGCATCAGTTGATCGTCGGGCTGGATGGTTGTGCGGATTTTGAGGTGATGGGGCAGGGCGGAGCGGTCAATCGTCTGCACGCCTGCCTGGTCCCCGGTTACGAAGCACATGCGTTTTCCGGACGTGGCAGCAATCACATGCTGATACTGGATCTGGCTCAAGGCTCGGAGACCGCCTTCGGCTATGCCGCCGATGATCTGTCCAGACTGTTCGAGAAGCCACGCTTCCTGCAGCTCGATCAACGTCTCCAGGGTTTGCTCGACTTCGCCTTCCATGAACTGTGTCAGAGTCAGGTGCAGGGCAGGCAACTGCCGATGGCCTGGCACCTGGGCGGCGTGTTACTGCATACCCTGAATGACCGGCTATTCTCCGTGCCGCTCACCGCCCAGCTCGCCCCCAGCCTGGATCTTGCGCGCATTGATGGCTTTATCCGTCAGCGCCTGGATCAGCCGGTCAGCGTCGCGGACATGGCCGCTCAGGTGTATATCAGCCCTAGTCACTTTCATGCCCTGTTCAAGCAAGTGACCGGTCAATCGCCGCACCAGTATCTGTTGCGCACCAGACTGACCGAGGCGCTCAGGTTGATTTGCCGGACGGCCCTGCCCTTGTCGGAGGTGGCCAACCGCTGTGGGTTCTCCAGCCAGAGCGCCTTGACCCATGCGGTGCGCGCGCAGAGCGGACAAACGCCGCGCAAGCTGAGGCTGGCCGCACGCAGCTAAGTTCCACTTGGCCGCTGATCTCAGAGGTTTTTGCAAAAAAAACCCAGATTCTTGCAAGATTTGCCTGCGCCAGGCTCCTACAGTCGAGTAACAGCTTTCATGTGCCTGCTCCGCAGTGGGTTGGCGCACCTGATAACAACAACTGAATTCGTCGAAACGCTGCCCATGGTCTAGGATTAAACTAGAACCTGATCGCTATGCATCGGGTTCTATCCCGGCAGGGCGGCGCCGGCGCCAACGGAGCAAAACAGATGTTCATAGCCAGTCAGACACTGCAGGGTGACTTCCTTGCCAGCAACCCGGATGATTTTCTCAAGGTTGTCAGTGACAACTACGCCGTGGACGAGGCCGCTTACGTCGCCGAATTGGAGCCGCTGGCCGAGCCAGACGATGTGGCAGCCCTGTCGCAACGTGCGACCCGGCTGATCGAGGATGTGCGCAAGCGCGATAACGCCAGCGACAGCATCGATGCGCTGCTCCAGCAGTACAGTCTGGACACCCAGGAAGGCATCATGCTGATGTGCCTGGCCGAGGCGCTGCTGCGCGTACCGGATGCCGAGACCGCCGATGCCCTGATCCGCGATAAATTGAATGCCGCCCAGTGGGACAAACACGTCGGTCAGAGTGACAGCGCCCTGGTCAACGCCGCGGCCTGGGGCCTGGTCATGACCGGCAAGGTCGTGAACATGGACAAGCGCCAGGACGGCACACCCGGCACCGTGCTCGGGCGTCTGCTCAAGCGCAGTGGCGAACCGGTGATCCGCAGCGCAATGCTGCAGGCCATGCGCATCATGGGCAAGCAATTCGTGTTGGGGCGCACTATCAAGGAGGCGCTGAAGAACGGCAAAGAACAACGCGACAACGGTTATACCTATTCCTTCGATATGCTCGGCGAAGCGGCATTGACGCGAAGCGACGCCAGCAAGTACCTGGCCGATTACACGGACGCGATCAACGCGCTGGCCAATGACAGTTACAAGGGCACCAGCCCCAAGCCGACTATTTCCATCAAGTTGTCTGCGCTGCATCCGCATTATGAAACCGCTCGCGAGCAGCAGGTTCTCGAAGAGCTGAGCGAGATTGTGCTCGGGTTGGTGCGTCAGGCGCGGGCCGGCGGTGTGGGCATCACCATCGACGCGGAGGAAGCCGACCGCCTGGAACTCTCGCTCAAGCTATTCCGCCGGGTGTATAACCACGCCGACGTCAAGGGGTGGGGCAACTTCGGTCTGGTGGTCCAGGCTTACACCAAGCGTGCGCTGCCGGTGCTCTGCTGGCTGACGCTAGTGGCCCGGGAACAGGGCGATCTGATCCCGGTACGCCTGGTCAAGGGGGCTTACTGGGATACCGAGATCAAGTTCTGCCAGCAGGCGGGCTTCGACGGTTACCCGGTATTTACCCGCAAGGAAGGTACCGATGTGTCCTACCTGGCCTGCGCCCGCTATCTGCTCAGCCCGCTGACCGATGGCCTGATTTACTCGCAATTCGCTACGCATAACGCCCACACGGTGACCTGCATCCTGTCGATGGCCGGCGAGCGGGCCTTCGAGTTTCAGCGCCTGCACGGCATGGGCGACGCGCTGTATGACACGGTGATCGAACAGAACAGCTGCGCCGTGCGCATCTATGCGCCAGTGGGTGCCCACAAGGATCTGTTGCCCTACCTGGTGCGGCGCTTACTGGAAAACGGCGCGAACTCGTCCTTTGTCCACAAGCTGGTGGATAAAAAAGTCCCCGTCGAGACCCTGATTGAACACCCCTTGGTCAGCTTGCGCCGGCATGCCTCGCCCGCCAACCACCGTATTCCGCTGCCGGCGGATATCTATGGGCCGGAGCGCCGCAATTCCCGCGGCGTAAACCTCAATGTGCTATCCCAGTGGTTGCCGCTCAAGCAGCAGCTCGACAGTCACATGCAAGCCAGCTGGACCGGCGCGCCGCTGGTTAACGGCAAGCGTCTGCCAGGGCAGAGCAGGGCGGTCATGTGCCCCTACGCGCTGTCTCATCAGGTCGGCGAGGTCATCTGGGCCAGCGCAGAGCAAACCCGTGACGCGATCGACCAACTGGCCGCCGCGTTCCCGGCCTGGAACGCCACCCCGGTCGATACTCGCGCCGCTGTGCTGGAACGCACAGCTGACCTGCTGGAAAAGCATATGCCCGAGCTGATGGCGCTGTGCACCCGGGAAGCGGGCAAGAGTCTGCAGGACGGCATCGATGAAGTGCGTGAGGCGGTGGACTTCTGCCGCTATTACGCCGCGCAGGCACGCCAACGTTTTGCCCTGATCACCTTGCCGGGGCCAACCGGTGAAAGTAACGAGCTGTATCTGCAAGGTCGTGGCGTGTTCGCCTGTATCAGCCCGTGGAATTTTCCGTTGGCGATTTTTCTAGGCCAGGTGTCTGCCGCGCTGGTCACCGGTAACACCGTGGTCGCCAAACCCGCCGAGCAGACCAGTCTGTTGGCGGTGCGCTGTATTGAGCTGATGTTCGAGGCTGGCCTCCCGGGCAACGCACTCGCGTTGCTGCCGGGTGATGGCGCTCAGGTGGGTAGCGTGATTACCGCTGACCCGCGGATTACCGGCGTCGCCTTCACCGGTTCAACCCAGACCGCGCATCTGATCAACCGTGCCTTGGCCGCCAGAGACAGCGCCATTGCGCCTATGGTGGCGGAGACCGGTGGTCAGAACGCGATGCTGGTGGATTCCACTGCGTTACCCGAACAGGTGGTCAAGGACGTGGTGCATTCGGCCTTCACCAGCGCCGGGCAGCGCTGCTCGGCTTTGCGGGTGCTGTATATTCAAGAGGATATTGCACCGCGGGTCATGGAGCTGCTCAAGGGCGCCATGGCCGAGTTGCATGTCGGCGACCCCTTCAGTCGTGCCACAGACCTGGGGCCGGTGATTGATGCCGACGCGCGCAGCGGCTTGCTCAAGCATATCGAGACGATGAAGGCAGCTGATCGGCTAATCGCTGAAACACCCCTGTCAGAGGGGCTTGATGGATACTTCGTGGCTCCGGTAGCCTTCCGCCTCGAGAGTATAAAACAGCTGGACCGCGAACACTTTGGGCCGATTCTGCATGTCATTACCTGGCGCAATGACAGTCTCGACAAAGTCATCGACGAGATCAATGCGACCGGGTTCGGACTGACGTTGGGTATTCACAGTCGCAACGAGGATACCGCGCTGCATATCGACCGTCGGGTGCGCATCGGCAACGTGTACATCAACCGCAACCAGATTGGCGCTGTAGTGGGTGTGCAGCCGTTTGGCGGTATGGGCCTGTCAGGCACCGGACCGAAAGCGGGTGGCCCGCATTATCTGCTGCGCTTTGTCACCGAGCGAACGCGCACCGTCAACACCACGGCGGTGGGTGGCAACGCCAGCCTGTTGTCGTTGGGTAATGGCGAGCCCTGAGCAACAATACGGCAGCCCTTGGGCTGCCGTCATGGAACAGAGGGAATCGAGCAGTACTTCCCAGACCAATAACAGAACAGGGACTGTTCACTACAATTGAGAGAATAACAACATGACTGGTAACCTAGGCATTGTGACTGCAACCTTTGCGGTCTATATCGCGGTGATGCTGGCCCTCGGCTATGTCGCCTATAAACGAACCAACAATTTGTCCGATTACATCCTCGGTGGGCGCTCGCTGGGCCCGGGCACCGCTGCCCTGTCAGCCGGCGCCTCGGATATGAGCGGCTGGCTGCTGCTGGGCTTGCCCGGCTATGCCTTTGCAGCCGGTTATGAAGCCACCTGGATCGCCGCCGGTTTGCTCGCGGGCACCTGGCTCAACTGGTTGATCGTCGCCCGGCGTTTGCGGGTGTATTCGCATGCGGTCAACGACTCACTGACGCTGCCAGCTTATTTCGAATTTCGTTTTGAAGACAAGAGCCGTGCCCTGCGGGTGATTTCAGCCATTTTCATTTTGTTGTTCTTCCTCTTTTACACCAGTTCAGGCCTGGTGGCAGCGGGCAAGCTGTTCGAAAGCACCTTCGGCCTCAGTTACGAGATTGCTGTGGTCGTCGGAACCCTGGTCATCGTGTCCTATACTTTCTTCGGTGGATTTCTCGCCGTATCCTGGACGGATGTTATCCAGGGCCTGCTGATGGCTGCCGCGCTGGTGATAGTCCCGATCATGACGCTTAATGTCATGGGCGGCTGGGATGAGGCCCGGGCGGGGATGGAAGCCAGCAATCCGGAGCTGCTGACCTTCTTCAGTGATGTCGACGGCAATCCGTTGGGTTTTGTTGCGATCATTTCGTTGTTGGCCTGGGGCCTGGGTTATTTTGGCCAGCCGCACATCCTGGCGCGCTTCAAAGCCATTGGTGATGACGCCGCTCTGCCCACCGCCCGCCGTATCGCGGTGACCTGGACGGCCATCTGTCTGGTCGCTGCGTTGTTGGTCGGCTGGGTCGGTATCGGCTTCCTCGGTGACGGCGGTCTTGGCGATGCCGAAACGGTCTTTCTGGCGCTGATTCAGGCAATGATGCATCCGGTTGTGGCTGGCATTCTGTTGGCTGCGGTGCTGGCGGCAATTATGTCGACTGCCGATTCACAGCTGCTGGTGTCGTCTTCTGCCCTGGCGGAAGATTTCTACAAGGCGCTGTTCCGTCGCGATGCCACTCAGACCGAGCTGGTCTGGGTCGGTCGCTTGGCGGTGGTGGGTATTGCCCTGGTGGCATTGATGTTTGCCTTCAGTCCGGAGAGTACCGTGCTTGGCCTGGTGTCCTATGCCTGGGCTGGCTTCGGCGCCGCCTTTGGTCCGGCGGTGATTCTGTCGCTGTTCTGGAAGCGCATGAACCGTAACGGCGCGCTGGCCGGGATCATCGTCGGTGGTCTGACGGTGGTGCTGTACAAGCAGATTGATACCATTGGCCTCTACGAGATCATTCCCGGAGTTATTCTGGCGACCATCGCCATCGTCGTCGCCACGCTGCTGAGCGCCCCGCCGTCAGCGACCATCGAAGCCACCTTTGATGATGTAGCCAACCGCTACTGAGTCATACTGCCGGACAGCTCTGGCTGTCCGGCAGTTCGGCAGGCAAGCTGTCGCTTGCACCCTTGCTGAGCTCCCTCCAAGTGCTCCGTACAAATGGCAACAGTGTTTTTAGCCACTGAGGGTTGTTTCTGGTTGGCTGGTCGATTCTAATACGGACTGACCCGTCAGTCCGTGAGTAGTATATGCCTATCAATACCCCCGAATGTCATTCAAAACGTTTGCGCAAGCCTGCTGTCGAACGCTGTGAGGACATTCTCTGCGCGGCGATCAAGGTGTTTGCCGAACAGGGTTTTCGGTGTACCGATGTGCAGCAGATTGCCGATCTGGCCGGCGTCGGCAAAGGCACGGTGTACCGGTTTTATCCGACCAAGGACGAGCTTTTCCAGGCGGCTGTCGATAATGTGATGCTCCGGCTGACAACTCAGGTAGACGACTCGGTCAAGGGCATTGACGATCCGCTGGAACACCTGCGCCAGGGTTTCAAGACCTACATGGCCTTCTTCCAGAAACACCCAGAAGCGATCGAGCTGTTTGTTCACGAGTGCGCCGAGTTCGGCAAGGTCAGCAAGCCGCGCTACTTTGTGTATTCGGATTTACGCCGCGCCACCTGGCTGAACAACTATCAGAAACTCATCGACAGCGGTCGCTGCCGGGTAACGGATCCAGAACACATGCTCAATTTGATAGGCAACCTGGCTTACGGCAGTGTGCTGGTCAATCGTATTTCCGGTCGCAACAGGTCCTTGGAGGTCATGGCTGACGAGCTGTTGGAGACGCTTTTATATGGCATTTTAAAGGGAGACGGCGGTTAGGCCGGAGTCGGTGCGGTGCGCCGTCATCGTCAGCGCATCCAGCGCCTTCTGCTGCGCGTCGTCGCG
>JAWOGT010000118.1:0-4558 GCA_046496585.1 Halopseudomonas sp. | reverse complement strand
AATTGTTCGCCACTGACCTGTTGGCGGATTGGCCGGAAGCTCAGGCACTGCTGAAGACGCTCGGCGAGAATGCCAACGTGCAGAAGGTCGAAGCGGACAAGAATGCCGAGATGGCGGCGTTTATTGCGGCGGCGCGGGCGGCCAAGAAGTAACGCTGCAGATGGCTGTTTGGGGCAGGCCTTAGGCGTGGCCCAGAGGTCAGGATGGATTCCCGCCTTCGCCGGAATGTCGGGTAGGGGCGGGAATCCATTGGGCATGCCGGGTACCTACCGCCGCGTGGGCCTCACCCCATTAGCGCTTAAATCATATCGCCAAACCGGTCGTCCTTGCGGAATACCAGCGGCTGGCGAAAGCCGGGGACGCGGATCTGCTCCGGGCTGAGCTCGATCTGCTGATCGTCGATCATGTTCTGCCCGAAGTTGTAGATGATGTCCAGTTGACCTTTCAGCGCACGCTGGTCGTAGGCCTGAGCGGCGCTGCGGGTGTGTTCGCGGCGGGACAGGTAAGCGGCAAAGGCTGCCTCGCCATAACGCTTGCGCAGCATCCGTTCCACCACACTGGGCGCCAGCACCACGGCGCTGGCGTTGTTGCCGCCGAAGCCCTTGGAGTTGATAAAGCACACTTCCAGCGGGTTATCCTGACGGCTCAGGTCCTGGGTGTTGATGCGCAGGTTCTTCTGAAATACATCCTCGGCCACCGCGTCGATGGTTTTGATGCCGGGCACTATCTGATATTTGAAGGTGCCCAGCGCCGAGGCCAGCTGGTCAGCGCTGGCACTGGCCAGCGAGTGCCCGACATAGGCCTTGACCGCGGTCAGCGGCAGCTCTTGGAGGCCAAAGGCCTCAGCCACACGGTCCAGCAATTCGGATTCGGTCACCCGGTTGGCCGGCGTACTGGAGCCGTGGGCGTGGATAAAACTGCGCTGCTTGACGGCGTCTTCACCGACAATCTGCATGGCGCTGTGGATCGACTTGGACATGGTCAGGTAGTTGCCAGGCCCGGGTGCGGAAATAGACTTCTTGAAGCCGTCGGCATTGACAAACACATCCGGCACCGCAGCATGGATATCCGCGCCCAGTTGCATGGCCAGCTCATCGTCCATGAGCATGAAGAACTGGCTGGATTCGGCCAGGGTAAAGCCACAGTTCTGGCTGAACGGGCGGCTGGCGCGGCGGAAGTCAACCTGCTCCTGACCTTCGATATGGCGCAGGCCTTCTTCGGTGGCCAGGGCGCCCATGGCACCGTATCCCTCGATGCATTCCTGGGTGATCGGCGCTTCGCCGTTACCGACCAGCACTACGCGGGCGCGGCCGCTGGTAATCATTTCGGTGGCTTTTTGCAGGTTGTACAGGAAGCTGGCGCAGGCGCCGGTGATGGCACCGGTGGTGCCGACGCTACCGAGGATGTAGGCGTTGATAAAGTCCGCCGGCATGCTGTTCAGACCCAGCGCCAGTTGCTTGGCGCTGACCCGGTGACCCTTCAGGCGTGACTGCATCAGGCCGGCAAAGCTGTTTTCGTCCAACTGGCTCATGGCGCTGCTGGCAAATACGGCGATCTCGTCCGGCTGCACACTGTTAACGATGGTCTCCCAGGCGATGCCGGTCGAGCGCAGGGCATCGGTCGCGGCGACAATGGTCATCTGCAGTCCGCGCGGGTGGAAGCGCGAGGCGTATTGCTCGCCCGGCTCGAAGCCGCTGGGCAATTGGCCGGCGGACTTGACCGGCAGCGGGCGATAGCTGTCGACCTTGATGTCGCAGCCGTCATACACGGTGACCATGACCTCGGTGTCATTCAGGTTCTCGATCACCCAGTCGGTGGGCAGCGGCTCGGGCAGCTGTTTGGCCAGGGTGATAAAGGAAAACGGTTTGCCCGCCTCGCCGGTGATGGTCAGATTTTTCTGCCAGTGCGCGGCATCCACATCCAGGTGGCGTTTTTCGATACGCCGCACCAGGGTGCCATCGAGAATCTGCTGGCCAAAGCGCGACTCGATATCCGCTGGGGTCAGTGCCTGACCTTCGGCGTCGACATACTGGTCGTTGTCCACCTGCACCAGCTTCATCATGACTGCCAGGCCGGCCAGGGTTTCCTGGCGCTCGGCGCTGGGCAGAGACTCGATCACGGTGCGGCGAAACCCGTGGTGGAAGGAACTGCGGCCGGCGGCGTTGTAACCACCGAATCCGACAATAACCGGCAAACGCGACATAACGCATGGCTCCTGGCAGTACCCGTCTGTTCAGCCGACGCTATTGTCGGGATGAACAGGGGGTATGTTCTTCGATTGCTTATGCTGACGAGAACTGTAACTGCTTGGTCACGTTTAGACCATGCCGATTTTATCTTGCCTGCATCTTGGCGGGCTGATTGGCCGGAGCGGGTCAGTTGGCCGCTTGCTCGAAGATCGCATAGGCCTTGCGGGTCGGCTTGAGCACTTCCCAGCTGCCGACAAAGCCCGCCGGGATGACGAAACGGTCGCCGGTCTTGAGCCGGCGGCTGCCGCCCTGTTGGTCATGCAGGATGGATTCGCCTTCGAGAATTTCGCAGTATTCGTGCTCGCTGTAACTGATGCTCCAGTGCCCCGGCTCGCAGGTCCAGACGCCGCTGGAGAATTGACCGCAGGGGCTGCTGTAGTGGTTTTGCACGCTTTGCGCCGGGTCGCCGCTGAGCACTTTGCTCGGGTCGGGGCGGTAGTATTCTGCCTCGGTAGTGGCGCTGGCGAAGTCGATGATGCTGTTGATGGGCATATGGGACTCTCGGAGGTGGCATTCGCACCGGGGTCGGCCGCTCCCACAGGGGTAGTGCTCTCACCAGGCTGGCGCGCCCACAGAAACGCACCGTGGGGATTCGTTCTGGTGGGAGCGCCGGCCTCGGCGCGAAAAAGGGTGAAAACTACTTCATGGTTGGAATACTGAACTCCGCACCCGACCGAATACCGGTCGGCCAGCGCGAGGTAATCGCCTTGCGCTTGGTGTAGAAACGCACGCCATCGGGGCCGTGCATATGCAGCGGGCCAAACAGGGAACGCTTCCAGCCGCCGAAGCTGTGGAAAGCCATGGGCACCGGAATCGGCACGTTGACGCCGACCATGCCGACCTGAATCTCGTTACAGAACTGCCGCGCCGCGTCGCCATCGCGGGTGAAGATCGCGGTGCCGTTGCCGTATTCGTGTGCGTTGATCAGCTTCACGCCGGTGGCGTAGTCGGGTACGCGGACAATACAGAGTACCGGGCCGAAGATTTCTTCCTGGTAAACGCGCATTTCGGCGGTGACCTTGTCGAACAGGCAGCCGCCCATAAAGAAGCCGCTTTCCAATCCCGGCACACCGACCTCGCGCCCATCGATCACCAGTTCCGCACCTTCCTTTACGCCCTGCGCGACATAGCCCTTGACCTTGGCCAGGTGCGCCGCGGACACCAGCGGGCCCATTTCCATGCCGCCGCACATGCCGTCGCCGATCTTCAAGGCCTTGATCTGCGGGCTCAGCGCGGCCACCAGTTTGTCTGCTACCTCATCGCCGACCGCGACGGCCACCGAGATAGCCATGCAGCGTTCGCCGGCGCTGCCATAGGCGGCACCCATCAAGGCGCTGACGGTCTGCTCCAGGTCGGCATCGGGCATTACCAGCATATGGTTCTTGGCCCCGCCCAGTGCCTGCACACGCTTGCCGTGGGCACAGCCGGTGGCGTAGATATATTCGGCGACCGGCGTCGAGCCGACGAAACTGACAGCCTGCACATCCGGGTGGGTGAGCAGCACGTCGACCGCTTCCTTGTCGCCGTTGACGACGTTGAGCACGCCATCGGGCAGACCCGCTTCCGTCAGCAGTTCAGCCAGGCGCAGGGGTGTGCTCGGGTCCTTTTCCGACGGCTTCATGATGAAGGTGTTGCCGCAGGCAATGGCGATCGGGAACATCCACATCGGCACCATGGCCGGGAAGTTGAACGGTGCGATACCGGCGCACACGCCCAGGGGCTGATTGACGGTCCAGGCATCCACGCCGCCGCCGACCTGTTCGGTGTGCTCGCCCTTGAGCAGGTGCGGAATGCCGCAGGCAAACTCGACTACTTCCAGGCCGCGGGTCAACTCGCCCTTGGCATCCTCGAATACCTTGCCGTGTTCACGGGTGATCAGCTCGGCCAGTTCGTCAATATGGGCTTCGACCAGCGCCTTGTACTTGAACAGGATGCGCGCGCGATTTAGCGGGGTGGTTTTCGCCCAGCCCGGCTGCGCGGCCTTGGCCAGCGCAATCGCCTGCTCCACTTCGCTGACGTTAGCCAGGGACACCTGGCCGCGCTGTTCGCCAGTGGCGGGTTCGAATACCGGCTGGGTGCGCTCGCTGGCGGCGCTGCGCTTGCCGTTGATAAAGTGGGTCAGTTGCAGGGTCATTGGGTCACCAGTTTCAAATTAACTTCGATATGGGTTTGTTGCCGCTACGCTCGGAGCTAAGCGGGTGCGGTGGCGGATAGCCTGGTCAGGACCGTCGATGGCATGGATGCCATCGACGAGCTACAGGGATGTACTTGCGCGTGTCCTGACCAGACTGTCCGTTACCGCACCTCTC
>JAWOGT010000048.1:0-10536 GCA_046496585.1 Halopseudomonas sp. | reverse complement strand
GCCGGGGTCATGAATAGATCGTGCTGCTGGTAGAAGCCGCCCAGCGCCTGGCTGAACTGATTCCATTGCCGGTGGCTGTTGATATAAGTGGCGCTGGACGTGCTGCGGCCGAATGCGGCCAGGGTGCGCGTGAGTAATTCAAACTCATTATCTCGGGCGCCCATGTCCCGTGCCTGGTCCAGCGTGGCGGCCACCTGGCCGAAATACATGTTCAGATAACAGCGCGCCAAGGCCTGACCATCATAGTCGGGCTCGGCTTCGACCACCTCATGGCCCAGCGAACGCAGTAACTCGGCGGCATTCTCCACCGCGCGGATGGCCTCCGGGTGCACCGGGGTATCGACCGGCGAGCGGGTACTGAAACCCACGCGCAACACGCCGGGGTCGCGCCGGGCCAGCTCGCGAAAGGAGTGCGCTTCAGGCGCTATGACAAAAGGGTCGCCGCTATTGGGGCCGGCCAGTACATCCATTGCCAGGGCGGCGTCGCGCACACTGCGGCACAGCACCAGGTCACTGGATGCGCCTTCCCAGATTTCGCCATGCGCCGGCCCGACCGATACCCGGCCCCGCGAGGGCCGCAAGCCGAGCAGGCCACAACAGGCTGCGGGTATGCGGATCGAGCCGCCGCCGTCGTTGGCGCCGGCTATCGGCACCATGCCTGAGGCCACCGCCGCTGCCGAACCACCGCTGGATCCGCCGGTGGTGTGCGCCACGTTCCAGGGGTTGCGGCTCGGACCGAAGGCTTGCGGATCGGTGACGGCCTTGAGTGCCAGTTCGGGCGTGTTGCTCTTGCCCATAATGACCGCGCCGGCGTTCAGCAGACGCTGAACGATATGCGAATGCTGGCGCACCGGTATCCGGCTGAATACTTTGCTGCCGGCGCCGGTGGGCAAGCCGGCGTAATCCTGAACCGCATCCTTGATCAACATGGGCACGCCGGCTAGCGGACCGCTCAGAGGCTGCCCAGTGCGTTCACGGGCTATCTCGAACATCGGCTGGCATACCGCATTCAATTGCGGATTGAGGCGGTGGTATTGCGCGATGGCGACGTCGAGCAATTCTGCCGCTGTGGTCTGGCCTTCAGCGACCTGGCGGGCCAGTTCGGTGGCATCACTGCCCATGTACTCTTGCGGGCTCAAAGACATGAGATAACCTTTATGGGTTTTGTTGGTGGTTGAGTAAATACTCTAAACCATCGCGAAACGCGGCACCATGGCTGTTCATACAGGATGGGGCTTGTCACCCGCAGCGCCGGCGGCAACAATAGGCGCCACGCCAGCCACCCCCGTTTTCAAGGATGTTGAATGAGCAATAAAGCCGCTGCCCTGCGCCTGACCCCAGAACAACTGACTGCGCCCATTGATCTGGACAGTCTCGGCTTTGTCACCACCGACGAGCTGGAGCCGTTTCGCGGCATTCTTGGCCAGGACCGGGCGGTGGAAGCCATGCAGTTCGGGGTGGCCATGCACCGGCCCGGGTATAACGTCTTTGTCATGGGCGACCCGGGCACCGGGCGATTTTCCTATGTCATGCGTTACCTCAAGGCCGAGGCCAAACGCCAGATCACGCCGCAGGATTGCGTGTATGTGAACAATTTCGACGAGCCGCGTGAACCCTGTGTACTGAGCTTGTCGCCAGGCACTGTGAGTGCCTTGCTGGCCGACCTGGACAAGTTGATCGACAACCTGCTGGCGACCTTTCCGGCGGTATTCGAGCACCCGGCTTTCCAGCAGAAAAAGAGCGCGATAGACCGCGGCTTCAATCAGCGCTACGACCGCGCGATTGATTCGGTGGAGCGCAAGGCGCTGGAAAAGAACATCGCGGTCTACCGTGATGCGCAGAACATTGCCTTTACCCCCATGAAGGACGGCAAGGCACTGGACGAGGCCGAATTTGCCCAGCTGCCCGAAGAGGAGCGCGAGCGTTTCCATGTGGATATTTCGGCAATGGAAGAAGTACTCAACGAAGCGCTGTCGAGCCTGCCGCAATGGAAGCGCGAAAGCAGCAACCAACTGCGTGAGCTGAACGAGCTGACCATTATCGATGCCATCCAGCCGATCCTCGATCCGCTGCTGGAGCAGTACGCCGGCAATGCCGCGATCTGTGATTACCTGCACGCGATGCGTCAGAACCTGCTGAAGACGGTGATCGACCAACTGGTCGAGGAGCGCGGACCCGAAGCGCGGCCAGAGGCCTACAAGAAGCAGCTGCTGACCGAGCAATATTGTCCGAGCCTGGTGGTGGGCCACCCGGATAATGGCGGTGCGCCGGTGGTGCATGAGCCGCACCCGTCCTATGACAACCTGTTTGGACGGATCGAATACAGCTCCGAGCAGGGCGCGCTGATCACCAGTTACCGGCATATTCGCCCCGGTGCTCTGCATCGTGCCAATGGCGGTTATCTGGTGCTGGAGGCAGAAAAGCTGTTGGGCGAGCCCTTTGTCTGGGAGGCGCTGAAACGCGCGTTGCATTCGCGCCAGTTGAAGATGGAATCGCCCTGGGCGGATATGGGCCGCCTGACCACGGTGACCCTGACGCCGGAAGTCATTCCGTTGGCGGTCAAGGTGGTGATCATCGGCTCGCGCAACCTGTACTACACCCTGCAGGATCTGGATCCTGACTTTCAGGAGATGTTCCGGGTGCTGGTGGATTTCGATGAAGATCTACCGCGTACCCTGGACAGTATCGAGAGCATGGCGCAGTTACTCAAGACCCGCACCTCCGAGGAAGGCCTGGCACCGCTGACGGTGGCCGCGGTTGCCCGGGTGCTGACCCACAGCGCGCGCCTCGCCGAGCACCAGCAGCGCTTGTCGGCGCGGATCAGTGATATTTTTCAGCTGGTCGCCGAGGCGGACTTTACCCGGCAGTTGGCCAACGATCCGCTGATTGATACGGCGCACATCGAGCGCGCCCTGCAGGCCAAGGAAGCGCGTACCGGCCGGGTCAGTGCGCGCATCCGCGAAGACATGCTGGCGGGGATCATCCTGATCGATACCCAGGGCGCTGAAGTCGGCAAATGCAATGGCCTGACGGTGCTTGAGGTCGGTGATTCGGTATTTGGCGTGCCCGCGCGGATCAGCGCCACCGTCTATCCCGGCGGTAGCGGCATTGTCGATATCGAGCGCGAAGTCAATCTGGGCCAGCCGATTCACTCCAAGGGCATCATGATCCTGACCGGCTATATGGGTAGCCGCTATGCCCAGCACTTTCCGCTGGAGATTTCTGCCAGCATCGCCCTGGAGCAATCCTACGGCTACGTGGATGGCGATAGCGCTTCGCTGGGTGAGGTCTGTGCGCTGATCTCGGCATTGTCGCGCATACCCTTGAAGCAAGGGTTCGCGATTACCGGCTCGATTAACCAGTTTGGCGAAGTGCAGGCGGTCGGTGGCGTCAACGAGAAAATCGAAGGCTTTTTCCGCCTCTGCCAGGCGCGCGGCCTGACTGGCGAGCAGGGCGCGATTATCCCGCGCTCCAACGTGCCCAATCTGATGCTCGACGATACCGTGCTGGAAGCCGTACGCGCGGGCCAGTTCAATATCTATGCGGTCAGTCACGTGGATCAGGCGTTGGGCTTGCTGGCCGGAGACGAGCCGGGCTCAGCCGATGAGCAGGGACACTTTCCTGAAGGCACTATCAACGCCCGGGTAGTCGATCGGTTACGCGAGATCGCCGAGCGCGATGATGAGGAAGAGGGTGATGAAACGCCCAAAGCCGATACGAAACCGGACAGTCTACTTTGATCAACGCTTGATCAATCCGCGCTGAGCCCAGAGGGGCAGGCCTTGGGCGCAGCTCCGCCGAATCTATCAACAGAGTTATCCACAGATTTTGTGGGTAGTTCGTCGGTAAGTCGACTTTTGGCAGATTGTCAATAACCGATTAAAGTAAAAAAATAGCGGCAACCCAGGTGCGTTATTTTTGCTATAAGGTTGCGCTGCAGGCGCCATGTTCCGCTGGATTGCCCAGCCCCTGTGGCACGTGGCTATTGCCGCTGGTTGTTTTTTGCACGTTACCTGCCAGGCCTTGCCCCTTATGGGCTGGAATGGCTTGTCAGACTACTGCCCACAGAGTTATCCACAGATACTGTGAACAAGTATTTTGCTCGTTGGCGGTTGTTTAATTTGAATAAATGAGGGTGCTATGGAGCGGTTACTGGAAAACATGTTGTACTCGGCGCGCTGGATTCTGGCGCCGATTTATCTTGGCCTGTCCCTGGCGCTCTTCGCCCTGGCAGTCAAATTTTTCCAGGAGGTGATTCACCTTATCCCCAATCTGCTGGCGATTGCCGAAGCGGATCTGATTCTGGTCGTGCTGTCACTGGTGGATATGGCCCTGGTCGGCGGATTGCTGGTGATGGTGATGATCTCCGGCTACGAGAATTTTGTTTCCCAGCTGAATATCGATGAGGGCAAGGAGAAACTCAGCTGGTTGGGCAAGATGGATTCCGGTTCACTGAAAATGAAGGTGGCTGCTTCCATCGTGGCGATCTCCTCCATCCATTTGCTCAAGGTGTTCATGAACGCGCAGAACATCCCCAATGACAAAATGATGTGGTATGTGATCATCCATATGACCTTTGTCATTTCGGCGTTCGGTATGGGTATTCTCGACAAGCTGGCCAAAGCAGAAGGGACAGCCAAGCTGGACAAACTGTGATTCGCTCTGCAAGGTCTGGTTACAGAACCCCGGCGTAGCTGACGTTGAGCTGAGGTACAGTTCGCGGCTGGGATAAACGCGTCGGGAGCTGATGGTATGTTGGTTATTCGCCTGTTATGGAGCTTGCCATGAGCGTGCGCCAGCTCATCCTGATCTTGGGTGATCAGCTCAGCCGCGACATCGTCTCGCTGCGCGATGCGGATCCCCAGCGGGATCGGGTGTTGATGGCCGAAGTGTCGGCGGAGGGGCGCTACGTGCCCCATCACCCACAGAAGATTCTGTTCATTCTGTCGGCCATGCGCCATTTTGCCGAGCAGTTACGCGCCGACGGCTTCACGGTGGATTACATCAAGCTGGATGATGCCGCCAACAGCGGCTCCTTGCACGGTGAGCTGGCGCGCGCGCGGGCGCAATACCGCCCCGAGCGCCTGCTGCTGTGCAAACCGAGCGAGTGGCGGCTGCTGGATATTTTCCAGCAGGCGCAACAGGATTGGCCTGAGCTGGAGCTGCGCGATGATGAGCGCTTTTTCTGTTCCCAGGCGCGCTTCGCGGCCTGGGCCAAGGGTCGCAAGCAATTGCGTATGGAGCTGTTCTACCGGGAGATGCGCAAACAGACCCGGCTGCTGATGGATCCCGATGGCGGGCCTGCCGGGGGCGCCTGGAACTATGATGCGGACAACCGTAAAGCGCTACCCGCCTCGATAGCGATTCCAGCCCAGCCGCATTTTGCATCCGACGCCATCACCCTGGAGGTGCAGGCGTTGGTTGCCGAGCATTTCGCCGACCACTACGGCGTACTCGACAGCTTTGATTACCCGGTGACCGCGGCTGACGCGCAGTCGCTGTGGGCGCATTTTCTGGCGCTGGGCATGCCGTCTTTTGGTGACTATCAGGACGCCATGGCGGATAACCAGCCGTACCTGTTTCATGCGCGGATTGCCGCAGCGATGAACATCGGACTGCTCGACCCGCAGCGCGTCTGCCTGGATGTGCAAGCGGCATGGCAGGCCGGGGAGATTCCGCTGAATGCAGCCGAAGGCTTTATTCGGCAGATACTCGGCTGGCGGGAGTATGTGCGCGGCATTTACTGGCTGCTGATGCCTGAGTACGCCGAGCGTAACACGCTGGGTAACCAGCGCGATCTTCCCGACTTTTACTGGACCGGCAACACGCGCATGAACTGCATGAGCCAGGCTATTGGCCAGACCCTGGAGCATGCCTACGCGCATCATATTCAGCGGCTGATGGTCACGGGTAATTTCGCGCTGCTCGCCGGGATTCAGCCCAAGCAGATCTGTGACTGGTATCTGGCGGTGTACATGGACGCGTTCGACTGGGTCGAGCTACCCAACACGCTGGGCATGGTCATGCATGCCGATGGTGGCTATCTGGGTTCCAAGCCCTATTGCGCCAGCGGTCAGTACATCAAGCGCATGTCCAATCACTGCAAGGGCTGCGCTTACAAGGTGACCGAGCAAACTGGCGAAAAGGCCTGCCCGTTCAATTCGTTGTACTGGCATTTCTTGCTGCGCCATCGTGACCAGCTGGGTGGCAATCATCGGCTGGCGATGGTCTATCGCAACCTGGACCGCATGCCCGAGGCCAAGCAGCAGGCACTCTGGCAGTGGGGCGAGCACCTGCTGGCACGGCTGGATGCCGGTGAGACGCTGTGACCGCCAAGCACGACTTGCCGGTCAAGCTCTGCGCCACCTGCGGGCTACCCTTTCGCTGGCGCAAAAAATGGGCCCGCTGCTGGGAGGAAGTGAAGTACTGCTCCGAGCGCTGCCGACGCCATAAAGCCGGCTGAGAGCCGACTGTGTAGCGCGTTAGCGAGTCGCTTCAGTTGCTGGCTTTAAGCACCACAAACTTGGGGTTGCCGGACAGTTGCTCGACCTTTTCAAACCAGGTGCGCAGCTTGACGTGATACCCCAGATGCCGGTTCCCCACGACCATCAGGCTGCCCGAGGCATTCAGCGCGCGGTGGCTTTGCTCGAACAAGCGTTTGGCCATTTCGTCACCGACCGCCTGTTGCTGGTGGAAGGGCGGGTTGCAGAGGATCAGGTCAACACTGCCGTCGGCCATCTCGCTCAAGCCGTCTCTGACGATAAACTCGGCGGCGCGCTCAGGAAAGGCTTGGCTGAAGTTGTGCCGGGCGGAGGCGACGGCGGCGTAGGACTCGTCGACAAACACCACTTGCGCCTCGGGATTGAGCTGCGCGGCCGTAATGCCCAGTGCGCCATTGCCGCAGCCCAGGTCAACAATGCAGCCGTCTTCCTGGCCGGTCGGCAGGCTGGACAGTAATGCGCGAGTACCGTTATCCAGCTTGTCGCGGGAGAACACCCCGGGCTTGTTCAGTAGCTGGAAGTCGCTCGCGGGCAAGGCGTAGCTGGTTTCCAGGTCAGGCTCGACGGGGGCTAGCGTCTGGTCCAGTGTGCTGGTCAGCAGTCGGGCTTTTTTCCACGCCAGCGAGGCCTGGTAAGGGCCGACATAGTGCGCCAGCAGATCCCCTGCCGCGTGCGGCAAATGCTTGACCATGGCGCCGGCGATGACCTGCGCCTGCTCAGCCAGTGCCGGGCGTAGACGGAACAGCTGATCCTGCATCAGCGTCAGGCTTTTCGGCACGCGGATCAGCACACAGTGGTAAGGGCCACCGGGGGTGTGCTGGCTGTCGATAAACTGCACCGCATCGGCCGGCAGGTCATTGGCTAACAGATTGCTTTGCAGTGCCCGATGCGCCAATTCTGAATCGCTCCAGCTGTGCACGACGCGCGCCGGCTCGGCTTTGGCCAGGGCGCAGGCCAGGGCGCCGAAATTGTCATTGATCACCAGTATCGGCAACTCTGAAGCGGGCAACTCAGACAGGCTTTGCAACAGATACAGGTCGGCTGTATCGAAGGCTTGCAGCGTGGGGTTCTGAGTGGGGGGGTAGCGCTCAAGGTTCAGAATGCCGTACGGGGTGTCACATGATTGCATGATGGTTGCCGGTTAAAGGTGCGGGCCGGCAGTATAGCGCAGTTGGGCTCGGGTGCTTTGCGCAATCTATGCTGGCCGCTGCTATAGGGCAGGCCAGCCTGCCTGTGAGCCTGGGCAGAGCCCGCTCAGGGAGTGGGTCTTTGCTGCAACAGGTCGCGAATCTCGGTGAGCAGAATTTCCTGTTTGCTCTGCGATTCGGGCTCGGGTGGGGTGGGCGCGGCCTCTTCCTTGCGCTTGAGGCTGTTCATCACCTTGATGGCGACAAAAATAGCCGCGGCAATAATCAGAAAGTCGACAATGCTCTGGATGAACAGACCATAACCGAGGGTCACTGCAGCGATCTCACCCTCGGCTTGCTTGAGTACAATCGCCAGGTCGGCAAAGTCCACGCCGCCAATCAGCAACCCTAGTGGCGGCATTACGACATTGGCGACAAAGGAAGAAACCACTTTGCCAAAGGCTGCGCCGATGATGATGCCCACGGCCATATCAATGACGTTGCCGCGCATGGCGAAGGCTTTGAATTCCTGAGCAATACTCATGGTTATCTCCTGTCGGACGCCACTTTGGCAGTCATTGAACAATGTTAATAATTCAAAGGATATCCGCAATTCGAGATTTGTCAGGTTTTATGCCGGGTTGGTTCGGTTTATTTCAAGGCCTTGTGCAAGGTTTCACAGACAACCTTCAGGGTTTGAATGCGCGCATGACGCTTGTCTTCGGCAGCAATCACATGCCAGGGCGCCTGCTTGGTGTCGGTGAACTCCAGCATATCGTTGATGGCTTTCTGGTAGACGGTCCATTGTTGGCGGTTACGCCAGTCTTCTTCGGTGAGCTTGTGACGCTTCAGCGGTGATTCTTCCCGGGCCTGAAAGCGCGCTAGTTGTTCTCCTTCCGTAATCGCCAGCCAGAACTTGATCACCAGGGTGTGGCTTTTTTGCAGTTGCTGTTCGAAATCATTGATCTCGCCGTAAGCACGCTGCCATTCCGCCGCACTGCAAAAGCCTTCTACCCGTTCGACCAGCACGCGGCCGTAATAGCTGCGGTCAAAGACCACGATTTTGCCGGGGGCTGGGATACGTTTCCAGAAGCGCATCAGATAGGGCTGGGTGCGCTCTTCTTCGGTCGGTGCGCGGGTGCCGTGGACGCGCAGGTAGCGTGGGTCCAGGCACTGGGTGATGCGACGAATAGTGCCGCCTTTGCCCGCCGCATCGGTCCCTTCAAATACCAGCAGCAGGCTGCGACGGGCAAAACGTGGGTGGTTAACCAGTTCCCGCAGCTGGTTCTGATAGTGTTCCAGCTGCTCTTTGTAGTCGTCTTTTTCCAGCGTTGCGCTGTAATCCACGCTGTGTAGCCGGTCAACGCTGCCCGGCAGGAAACTATGCAGGTGAGGGGTGGCGGGGGCGCAGGAGGGGGTGGGATCGAGATGTTGGCGCATGGCCTTGAGCAACAGCGTGGCGATCTGAATGTCGCGGTAGCGCGGATCATGGCTGGTGATGCGGATCCACGGCGCGTGATCGGAGGAGCTCAGGTCGATCATCTGCTCGGCGGCGATACGGACTTTCTCATAATCGGCGCGGCTGAAATCGCCCCATTCGCGCATCGCGACAGTGTCTTGATAATGCAGTTGATCGGCCGAGTTCGTCACTGCTTTGCCATCCGGGCTGATGTGCAGCCAGATCTTGAGCACCACCGCCCCTTCATCACTCAGCAGTTGCTCAAAACGCAAAATATCTGCCATCTGCTGTTTGAACGCGCTGGCTGACAGGTTGCCCCGGCTGAGCCCCATGAGCGGCTGGTGGTACCAGGAGCCGAGGTAGAATCCCAGTTGACCTGCCGGCGGCAGCGAGCGCCAATAGCGCCACATACGCGGCATGCGCTTCTCGATGCCCTGCGGCAGGACAAAGGCGCGGGTGTTGAGAAAGCGGTTATCCAGCCAGGCGTAAAATGTGTGGATGACCTCGGCTTTGCCGCCCAGATCATTGCCGCTAATCAGCACGAAAATCGGGCCCTTGCCAGCCTTGCGTAGTTCAAATTGCGCTTCGAGTAGCCCTTCTATCAGCTCGGCGCTTTGCTCTTGATAGGCTGTTTTGCTGAGGCTGAATTTAGGCATCTGCTGGGACTGCTGCGGGCCAGGTGACCACGGGTAAGTGCTCGAAGGCGGGTTTGGCGAACAGGTAGCCCTGGAACAGATTGACCCCCATGCCCTGCAGGAGCCGCAACTCGGCCAGACTTTCAATACCTTCGGCGATGACGTCGATGGTTAGCGCCTGGCAGACGCCCAGAATGCCCTGGACGATAGCCTGACGCACCGGGCTGGTATTGATGTCGCGTACTAGCGCCATGTCCAGCTTGATGATATCCGGCTGAAATTCGGCGAGCAGATTAAGGCCGGAATAACCCGCGCCGAAATCGTCGATAGCGGTTTTGAAACCCTGGCGCTTGTACTCGGTAATGATGCTTTTCAAATGCGCTTTATCGACCAGCTCTTCATTTTCGGTGATTTCGAAGATCAGCCGGTTGGTCGGGAAGTTGTAGCGCCTGGCGGCTTCCAGCGTGGCACGGATGCAGGTAGCGGCCTGATAGACGGCATTCGGTAAAAAATTGATGCTGATAAAGCACGGCACTTGCAGATGGGAGGCGAGTTCCACCGCTTTCACCCGGCAGGACTGATCGAACAGGTAACGGTTATCCTCGTTTACCTTGGCCAGCATCTGTGGCGCACCTTCGCCGGTCAGGCCACGAATCAGGGCTTCATAGGCGAAGATGCTGTTGTCGCGGGTATCGACGATAGGCTGAAACGCCATGCTGAAATCGAAGCACAGCGGTGTCGTGTCCTGACAGGCTTTGCAGGGTTTGGGGATGTCTATTTTAATGCTCATACAAGTATCCGTCTCACCAGGGCTG
>JAWOGT010000041.1:0-4876 GCA_046496585.1 Halopseudomonas sp. | reverse complement strand
ACCCCAGTTACCCTGGGTTTTCTTCTGCCCGCGCAGCGCCGTGCTCAGGTCGTGGGCCTCCTGGGTGATTTGCCGGTTGAGTTCCTTGAGGTGGTTCAACTCGCTGGCCAGCGTGGCCTGCGAGTTGAACCACCTCAAGGAACTCAACCGGCAGATCACCCAGGAGGCCCATGACCTGAGCACGGCGCTGCGCGGGCAGAAGAAAACCCAGGGCAACTGGGGTGAACTGATACTGGAAAACGTGCTGGAGCGCTCCGGTCTGGTCGCCGGCAAGGATTTCAAGCGTGAGGTCAGCATGATCACCGCCGATGGCCAGCGGCAGCGGCCTGATGTACTGGTGTATCTGCCGCAGGACAAGCACCTGATCATCGATGCCAAGGTCTCGCTGAATGCCTACACGCGCTATATCAACAGCGAAGATGACAGCGAGCGCCGGGTCGCGCTGGCTGAGCACGTGCAGGCCATCAGTCAGCGGATCCGCGAACTGTCAGACCGCAATTATTTTGAATTGCCCGGCCTCAATGCGCCGGAGATGGTGTTTATGTTCATCCCGATCGAATCGGCGTTTGTTGAAGCCCTGAAAGCAGATGAAAGCCTGTTCCAGAAGGCCATCGAACAGAACGTGCTGGTTGCCACACCCACTACCTTGCTGACCAGCCTGAATATCGTGCGTCAGCTCTGGCGCTTTGAAGATCAGAACAAACACACCGCGGAACTGGCCGAACGGGCGGGCAAGGTCTATGACAAGCTTCGAACCTTTCTGGGCAGTATGGACGGTATCGAAAAAAGCCTGGAAAAGGCCACTGATGCCTACCAGAAGGCCCGAGACCAACTGGTTAATGGCCGGGGTAACCTGGTTAAGCAAGTCACTGATTTCAAGGAGTTAGGCGTTTCTGTTAAGGCCGAGTTGAATGAAGACTGGACCGATCGTGCCGCTTTGGAGCTGGGCTATGAGCGCGCTGATCGGGCCAGCCTGTCTACTGAAGAGCGCTGAGGGCGGCAGCGCCCGTCTGAACCTGGCTACCGTTTAGACTCAAACTCGCATTACAACGTCGGAGGATCCGCATGCATGTTCTGAAACAGGCCGGGCTGTTTGTTCGCGCCAATCTATGGATAGTCCCCATGGTGGCCCTGATCGTCTGGGTGCTGTTTCGTTTTCTTGATCCGGCGCCGCCACGCAGCGTGGTCATGACCACCGGCGCTGAAACCGGTGGTTATCATCAGTTTGGCTTGGCGCTCAAGGAGCGCCTGGCAGAGGAAGGGCTGGAGCTGCAGCTGATGCCCAGCCGCGGCTCACTGGATAATGTCGAGCGCTTGACCGACGGCTCTGGCGACGTCCAGCTGGGTATTATCCAGAGCGGCATCGAGCAGTTTGTCGATCGCCGCCAGCGCGATCAACTTGAAGGTCTGGCGACGCTATACCACGAGCCTCTCTGGCTTTTTCAGCGCCAGGCTGCTGAGCCTATATCTACCCCTGACTCGGTGCGCGGGGCGCAGTCCGGGGCCGACACTAACACCGAGATTCGCCGCCTGACCGACCTGGTCGGCCGCCGCGTTTCACTGGGTAGCGAGGGCAGCGGGACCTGGGCGGTGGTACGCAGTCTGTTCGAGGTACAGGGTGACATGGCCAGCTGGCATTCCCAGGGCAACGGCCAGTGGCAATCGCTGGCCGGCCGCGCCGCTGCAGATGCCTTGTACGCCGGCGAGCTGGACGCGGCCTTTTTCGTACTGCCGGCCGACAACAGCCTGATTCGCGAGCTGATCAGCACGCCGGGTATCAAGCTGGTCAACCTGAGTCAGGCACGCGCCTTTGCCGCACGCCTGCCGTATCTGGAAGATCTGAGCATTCCCGAAGGACTACTGGATATTCAACGCAATATACCGGCTGAGGATATCAGCCTGCTGTCGCCGGTCGCGACCCTGGTAGGCAATAAGCATTTCCATCCGGCCCTGACCGCATTGGTGCTCAGTGCCTCGCGGGACGTGTTGCGCGATGGCAATCTGCTGGATGCGCCGGGCCAGTTTCCGGCGGCCCTGCCAATGAAGCTGGACATGAGTGGGGAGGCCGAGTATTTCCATGAGAGCGGCACGCCTTTCCTGCAGCGCTATCTGCCGTTCTGGATCGCCTCGATTGTGGATCGTTATATCGTGCTGGTGATCCCGCTGATCGTGATCATGATGCCGTTGATACGCAGCATGGGCCCCATTTACATCTGGCGTATTCGTTCACGGGTGTATCGCTGGTATGAACAGCTGCGGCGTATTGACCACTTGATCGTCAAAGACCAGATCATGGATCGGCTCGAAGAAGAGATCCAAAGCCTGCATGACCTTGAAGACGAGCTGACTGGCGTGGATGTACCGCTGTCCTATGCCCATGAACTGTATGAGCTGCATCTGCACATTCGCTATATGATCAACCGGCTCCAGTCCATGCGCCCGGAACCGGAAGCGGATCAGTCAGCGGCTGCTTCCGTGCCGGCCTGAGCAAAGACGAACTGCTGCACCTGCTGGATGATCGGCTCCCAGCCCTGAAAGGGCCGAGCCATGGCCAGCAGGATGCTGAAGTGGTTGAGTGATTCAAAGGTGTCAGCTTGCACGCGCACGCCGGCTTGCTTCAGTTTGGCTGCCAGTTGCAGGGTGTTGCGCTCTGGGTCAACCAGCTTGTCTGGTGTCGCTGCCAGCAGCAGCGCTGGCGGGCTATCGGCCTTGACGTGATACAGGGGTTGGGAATCTGCAGGCGTGTTCGGGTGATGAAATACCGGCTTGACCTGCGGGTTGATGATCGGGATAAAGTCGTAGGGCCCTGACAGACCGATCCAGCCGCTGAAGATAGCCCTGGTCAAACCCTGCTCGGCCATCCAGCGATCATCCAGTGCCAGCATGGCCGCATTGTAAGCGCCGGCGCTGTGGCCCATGACAAATAATGCCTGGGGTTCATCCTGCCATTGGCTGCGTTGTTTCACCACCCAGGCCACCGCCGCGGCACTGTCCTGCATGAACGCGGGGTAGGTAATCTCCGGATACACCCGGTAGTCGGCGATCACTGCAATCATGCCGTGGGCCGCCAGCGCTTCACCGACAAAGGCATAATTGCCGCGTTTGCCACCGCGCCAACTGCCCCCATAATAAAAGATCACCACCGGCGCTTGCTGCACGTTCTCCAGCGGAAAGTACACATCCAGCTTCTGCCGCGGGTTGGCGCCATAGGCCTGATCGGCCAGCAGGCTGTAATGCTGGTCAGAAATGACCAGGTTCAGCGGCGCCAGGGGCGAGCAGCCGACCAGGGCCAGGGCCATCGCGGCAAGAATCAGGCTATGTTTGATTGAGGGCATGCGGCGGTTTCCGTGACGAGTCATGCATGATCATGCCGCAAGCACTGTCGCGTAAAAACCGCAAGCTGTTACAAGTCGTTGCATTTCGCTTTCGTGAGGGCGACGGAAAACCTAACATGCGAGCACCCGCGGGTAAGAACGGACAAGGAGAGATGATGAAGGATGTGCTCAACCGTGCAGTGGACGCAGTGGACCAGGTCCTGCTGGGCAAGCATCATGCGGTCAAGCTGGCAGTCGCCTGCATTCTGGCGCGGGGGCACCTGTTGATAGAAGACCTGCCCGGCCTGGGCAAGACCACGCTGTCGCAAGCACTGGCGCGGGTCATGGGCATGAGCTACCAGCGTATCCAGTTCACCAGCGACCTGCTGCCGGGCGATATTCTCGGCACCTCGGTGTTTGATCGCAACACGGCGCAGTTTGTCTTCCATCCCGGGCCGATCTTTGCCGAGTTGATTCTGGCCGACGAGATCAACCGCGCCACGCCCAAGAGCCAAAGCGCACTGCTTGAGGCGATGGAGGAGGGCCAGGTCACCGTGGACGGTTCAACCCGGCCGCTGCCCAGCCCGTTTTTTGTGATTGCCACGCAAAATCCGGTTTCCCAGGCGGGCACCTTCGCACTGCCCGAGTCGCAACTCGATCGCTTTCTGATGCGCCTGTCGCTCGGCTATCCGTCGCCGGCGGCGGAAAAGTCACTGCTGCTGGGCGATGACCGCATGACCCGGCTGGACGCTATCGAGGCGGTACTCAATCGGGACACTCTGCAGGCTCTGCAAGGCGCCGTGCCGCAAATAACCGCCAGCCCGGCGATCATCGATTACATCCTGCGCCTGGTGAACCGCACGCGTGAAAGCCAGGTCTGTGCCTGGGGCCTGTCGCCGCGCGCCAGTCTCGGCCTATTGGCGGCGGCCCGGGCCTGGGCCATGCTTGAGCACCGCAGCTACGTGATCCCCGAGGATGTCCAGGCGGTGCTGCCCTCGGTGGTCAGCCACCGGCTGCGCGCCAGCGAGGATCCGGCCGGCCACGGCGGCGGCGGGTTGGCGCAGTGGCTGGTCAATGAGGTGGAGGCAGTCTGATGGGTCGGCTGAGCGGGCGCGCAACCGGGTGGTTTAACCGCTGGCTGAAGCGCCGTATCCCCGCGGCAGCGCAAGTGCGCCTGAATCATCGGCAGATTTTCATTATCCCCACCCGTGCCGGGCTTGGGCTGTTGCTCTTGCTGGGCGTGATGCTGGTAGGCGCAATCAATTACCAGAACAGCCTGGTATACGCGGTGACCTTTATTCTGGGCAGCCTGTTCTGGGTGTCACTGCAGCATACCTATCGCAACCTGGCCAGCCTGGAGCTGCACGCGGTGGGCAGCCAGGCGGTATTCGCCGGTGAGGCAGCGCCGCTGCATCTTCGCCTGCTCGCCCCGCGCCACGAGCACCAGGCATTGACCCTTAGCTGGCCGCATACCCCGCCACAACGTCTGGATGTGGGCAAGAACAGTGATACCCGGGTTGATTTGTATCACCCGACTCAGCGTCGTGGCTGGTTCAGCCCGG
>JAWOGT010000249.1:0-7582 GCA_046496585.1 Halopseudomonas sp. | reverse complement strand
GCTGACACCCTGGACAGCTTCCAGCGGGATATGCAGCGAGCCAGACCCACGGTGTTTTTTGGTGTGCCGCGTATATGGGTCAAATTTCATATGGGCGTCATCAGCAAAATTCCTGCAAGTTTATTGGATAAGCTGTTGAAAACTCCGGTTATTGGCAAGATTGTGGCGCGCAAGGTGCTGACGGGTCTGGGCCTTGATCAGATACGCTACGCGGTGTGTGGCGCCGCTCCGGTGGCCGACGCCACCCTGGCCTGGTACCGGCGCCTGGGTCTGAGCATCGTCGAGGTGTATGGCATGACCGAAAATTGTGGCTACTCACATCTGGGTCGGCCGAGTCGCATCAAGCCGGGCTGGATCGGCCTGCCCAATCCCGGGGTGGAAGCTCGCCTTGCGGCCGACGGCGAGCTGCAGGTCCGCAGTCGCGCGACCATGCTGGGGTATTTCAAGGAACCGGAAAAAACCGCCGAGACGCTCACTGAAGATGGTTTTCTGCGCACCGGGGACATCGGCGAGATAGACAACGAGGGCTTTCTTCGCCTGACCGGGCGCAGCAAGGATATTTTCAAGACCTCCAAGGGCAAATATGTAGCCCCCGCGCCGATCGAGAACCTGGTGGCCGTGCATAGCCGAATCGAGCAGGTGTGCGTAGTCGGCAACAACCTTGCCCAGCCATTGGCGCTATTGCAGCTGTCTGAAGCCGGGCAACAGGAGGCGGGAGCTAATCGAGCGCAACTTACTAAAGATTTCAATGAGTTGCTTGATCATATTAATGCAAAGGTTGATCGACACGAGCAGCTCAGTTGCCTGGTGGTGGTGGTGGATAACTGGACTATCGAGAACGGCTTTATGACGCCCACCTTGAAGATCAAGCGCAACGTGGTGGAAGCCACCTATCAGGATCAGTTCGAGTTATGGTCGGTCAGTGGTCACCGGGTGCTCTGGCAGGGCCAGTAAGCTGATTTCATCTATCAACGGGAGGAAGGATGGCCGCTATCTGGCATCATAAGGTCGATCTTGAGGAACTGAACAAACCCGGAGAGCATATCAACTCGTTGCTGGATATCCGCTTCGAGGACGTCGGCGATGACTGGATCAGTGCCAGTATGCCGGTGGATGCACGCACCCATCAGCCCTACGGCATACTGCACGGTGGCGCGTCGGTGGTCCTGGCGGAAACGCTGGGCAGTACCGCCTCTTACCTGTGTATCGATAACAGCGCCAGCTACTGTGTCGGGCTGGAGGTCAATGCCAATCACTTGAAAGCCGTGCGCAGCGGCCGCGTCACCGCGCTCGCCAAGCCGGTCCATGTGGGGCGTACTACCCATGTATGGGACATCCGTCTGCACACTGAGGCCGGCCAACTGAGTTGTATCGCGCGGTTGACCATGGCTGTCGTGCCGCTCAGATAAACCGGCCATTATGCCTGCCCATTCATGGTCTGCGCGTTACTTGCCTTGTCCCTGTGGCTGGCTTAGATTGCTCGCCGCGGTAGCCCATCCCGGCTGCGGTGTTCTGTTTCCCATCCATAGGATTCTGTCATGAGCGCGAGTAGTCACGAAGTTCGATTTTCCCTTCCGTCGCTTGAGGTCGCTGCCAAGGTCTGGGGTAACCCCGAGGGTCTGCCGGTGATGGGTTTGCATGGCTGGCTGGATAACGCCGCGACCTTCGATCGTATTGCTCCGCTGCTCAACGATGTGCATCTGGTGGCACTTGATCTGCCTGGTCATGGTCTGTCTGGCCATATGCCGGCGGCCGGCTACAGCCTCTGGCAGCAGGCTGCGACGGTGCTGCAGGTGGCCGAAGATCTGGGTTGGAAGCGCTTTGCGCTGCTCGGTCATTCGATGGGTGCGATTATCAGTGGTGTGCTGGCCGGCAGTTTGCCCGAACGCATCATGGGCGCCTGTCTGATAGACGGGCTATTGCCGTTCACCTCCGAAGCCGAAGATGCGCCAAAGCAGATGGCGCGTTTCTTTGCCGCCAGCCTGGCCCTGGAAAACAAGCGCAAACCGTTTTATGCCAGTGTCGACAAGGCCATCCAGGCGCGGGCCCAGGGCAGTAATACCGATATCAGCCACGAAGCGGTCAAGATCCTGGTGGAACGCGGCCTGATGCCCGAGGACGGCGGCTGGACCTGGCGCACCGATCCGCAGTTGATGCTGCCTTCACCGATGCGCTTTACCAGCAATCATGCGGTGGCCTTTATCGAAGCGATAACCTCACCCACCTGCCTGGTGCTCGCCAATCAGGGCGTGATGCATAAACATCCCCAGGTGCTGGACCGCATCGAGCGCTTTCAGCATATCGAACTGCACCAGCTGGACGGTGGCCACCACCTGCATCTGGAACAGCCCGCGGCCCAGGTTGCAACGATATTTGACAGTTTTTTCAAGAACCTGACTTGACCCGCGAGCGCTCAGGGCAAATGATCAAAAGCTGTATCCTGTACGATATATCTTGTCCAGATGCCGACGAGGCCGGCGTTGCGACAAAGACAGTGCTTAAAAAGCAGTTATAATCCCATGCACCCCGTTCTGAGGGTGCTAACAGGAGATTGAATGCCCTTTTTACCCATACTTGGTCTTGCTGCGTCGGGCCTGATATTGACGTTAATGGCCTCGCCCAGCATGGCTGAGGAGGACATTTCCAAGCGCCTGGTAGTTGAACCTTTCCCCCGAGCGACGCTGGTCGACTCTTCTAGCCAGGCTGACGCCGATCATTCGGTTGTGATTGGCAGTGTCCGCCGCATTAACAATCGATTACGTGCCGAGCGCGAGGTGCGAGCCCTGGGCGAGTTGATCCGGGCGACCTACCAGATTCCCTCAGAGCATGACCGCCGTGACGCCTTCGAGCATGCCAAGAAGCAATTGCTGGCTCAGTCCGGCAGTCTGTTGTTCTTCTGCGAAGGCAGGGAATGCGGCAGCAGTAGCTTATGGGCGAATCAGGTGCTGGGCAACGCAACGCTCTATGGGCCGGAGGATAACCAGTCCTACCTGGCCATGCAGCTGGATACCGAGCCGCAGCGGTTTGTCAGCCTGTACGCGATAACCCGCGGTAACCGCCGGGTATACCTGCATGTGCAACAGTTCACTCCAGAGGAGGCGGTGACCGAAGCGCTGTACCCGACGCCCTCGACCATGCTCAAGCTCCTGCATACGGACAAACAGCTGATGGTCCCTGCTGATCTCAAAGCGGAACCGGAGTCAGCACAGGTCTGGGTCCAGCTGGTCAACAGGATGTTGCGCTCCGACACGCGCCTGCGGGTTTCGGTCAATGGCGACCAGGCGCCTGCGGTAGTCCGGCAACTGATCGATCTGGGCATACGCAGCCAGCGCCTGGAAGTGGGCGAAGCCACTCCGCAAGGCGCCATTCGTTTCGTCGAGCTTTAATGCCTGGTTATTCCCCTGATGTCGGTTAGCGCTTTTTCGGTTGCAGGCTGAGCTGATCTGGCAGCGCCTGAATGGCCTGCCAGTCGAACAGTTGGCCTCGATAACGCCCCTGATTGAACAGCGCCGCCTGGTCGCGGTAATGCGGATCAAGGGGGTTGCCTGACTGGCCCAGCGGGTTGATGCCCAAACTGCGGTTCACCTCAGCCAGATCGATCAGGCGTCGAGTCGAAGGGCCCGCCTTGATTTGATAGCCTTGATCAGCGGTATCGAACGTCATGCTGTTGAGGCTTTCTGCTCCGCCATCTACGGCGGCCGGTTGGCTGTCGAGGAAACGGCTGACGGGCAGTCGTTCACTCAACGGATGGGTATGTTGCAGGCTGATCACCCGATCCCAGGTCCAGCTGTCCGGTTCGATGCCCAGCTCATCGGTCAGCGATTCGATGGTTTTTACCCAGGCTTGTTCGATGGCTGCCTGGCGGCCATCCATGATGGGTTGCAGGCGATTGTCCCACCAGGGTGAAGAGGGTTTCCAGTACAGGCTGACCAGGCTTTTTTCGGCCATATAGGTATTGCGGAAGACGCCAAACTGTTCGCCCAGTTCGTCGGCGAACAAGGCTTCCATCAGGTGGTCCTGCCAGCGCTGAAACAGGGTTGCGCCAACCTGCTCCCGGGTAAAAGTCCCATTCCATTCGGCCAGTATGTCTGCGGCCCTGGCAGCCGGTGCGCGCAGATCCGTGCGCAACAGTTGATCGCCGAGTAACGGCAGCGCATCCTCCAGTATCGCCAACGCCTGTGGCCTGCGCGTATCCAGTTGCATGTCCTTGAACTGCGAAAAGTCAAACTGGCTGTCGTTGTCCAGCAGCTCGGCGAGGCGCTCGGCACGCTCGCTGGGAGCGTAGTAGCCGGGCATGACACGCCTAGGGCTGCCTGCTGGATAAGGATTGTTGGCACTGAAGATATGCCCGGAAGACGGGTTGATGACCCGCGGATTGGCGCTGAACGGCTGATAGCCGAGGAAATCATCCTGGCCGCTTGAGCCGCTGAGTAGCGAGTAGCTGTTGTTGCTGTTCGGCCAGCGCTTGAGTCGACCAATCGCCCACATGGCGATATTGTCGTCGACGTCGGCGTACATCAGATTCAGGCCAGGGGAGCCATGTAGCGCTGCAGATTGCTCGAACTCGTCCATGCTGTTGGCCCGGGCCAGCCCATAAAACGCTTCCGCCGCGTCGTTGCTGACGTCGAGGAAACTCCAGAACAGGCTGACCGGCGCACGCGCGGCGGTGTCGGCGTCCAGCACCAGGCCTGGCGCGGGATCATTGATGATTGGCCCGTGCCGTGAACTGCGCATGCGTAGCAGACGATCTTCATGACCGCGCACCTTGATGACTTCTTCATGTATGGTCAGCTCGCGCCAGCCCTGGTTGCCGGCACGCACCTGGTTCGGATTGTCAGGTCTGACCCGTTCACGGTAGAAGTCCACCTCATCATTCATCAGCATCGTCAGCCCCCAGGCGTGCCTGCGCGTGTGGCCGAGCAGCGGGAAGGGGAAGCCGGCCAGGAAGTGGCCGTACACTTCGTGTTCCGGGGTACGCAAGTGCGCCTCAAACCAGACCGCCGGCGCCGCGTAACCGATATGCGGATCATTGGCTAGCATAGGTGCATTGCTACTACTACGCTTGCTGTTGACGACCCAGGCGTTGCTGCCGAGAAACTGCCCGGCGGGGATCTGGCGCTCAACCCGGCTGATCTGCTCGAGCACAGGGTCGAGCAGGCCGTTTATGCCGCTGTGCACCGCACTGCGAGGTGGCATGCTGTCTGGCCAGCCGGGCACCAGGTCGCGTGCATGGCGCTCGCCGAGGTTGCCGCGGACATGGTCCATCAGCGCATCGGTCTTGAACGCCTCGGCGAACGAATAGGCCATGTAGCCCATGACGTGAGCGATATCGGCGGTGTCGAAATAATCCGGCCGGGTCATGAGCATGCGGTATTCCAGCGGTACCTTGCCGCTATCAATATAGTGGTTGATGCCGGCCTGATAGGCATTGATCAACTTGATATGTGGTTTGGCGGAGTCCTCTTCCAACCGCTGGGCATAGCGCCGGGCAAAGCGGCTGATTCCCAGGGAGCGAAAAAAGCGGTCGGTTTCGACGGTTTCCTCGCCGAATAGCTCGGACAGGCGCCCGGCACCGATGCGCCGCAATATGTCCATCTGGAACAGGCGATCCTGGGCATGCAGATAGCCCAGCGCAAGGTAGGCGTCGTGATCGTTGCGCGCGTCGATATGCGGTACGCCCCAGGCATCGTAGGACACTGAAACGGGCTGTTGCAGACCACTTAATGTGAGTTGCCCATGGCGTTGCGGCTTGGCACTGTAAAGCGCCCAGGCGGCCAAGGCACCCAGCGCGGCCAGCAGCAGCAACAAAGCAAATGCCCACTTTAAACAAATCCGCACACGGGTATTGATCACGGGTAACCTTAACGCTGGTGGAAGATATCCGCGCATGATGCTTAGACAGGCATCCGCCGTCAATCGAGATTATTTTGCAGGAGGGAAGCATGTCCCAACGTGTGGCACTGGTACTGGGCAGTGGCGGCGCTCGGGGTTACGCACATATCGGCGTGATTGAAGAAATTGAACGCCGGGGTTACACGATTGATTGTATTGCCGGTTGTTCCATGGGCGCGGTGGTGGGCGGAATCTATGCCGCTGGTGGGCTGCAAGCCTACCGCGAATGGGTGACCGGATTGGCTTATCTGGATGTGTTACGCCTGCTGGATGTCGGTTTCGGGAATCTCGGCGTTATCCGTGGCGAGCGGGTATTCGGGCGTATCCACGAAATCATCGGCAAGGTGAATATCGAGGATCTACCCATCCCGTTCACCGCGGTGGCGACCGATCTGACCCACCAGCAGGAAGTGTGGTTTCAGCAGGGCTGCCTGCATCAGGCCATGCGTGCCTCTGCGGCCATCCCCAGTCTGTTCGCGCCGGTGCGTCAGGGCGGCCGGGTGCTGGTTGATGGTGGTCTGCTGAACCCTCTGCCCATTGTGCCGGTGGTCTCGGCCCATTGTGATCTGATCATCGCCGTCAACCTTAACGCCACGCATTGTAATGGCTACAGCCTGCCGGTTATCGAGCGACCCGCGCCCATGCGTCAGCAGTGGGATCAATGGGTCGGCACGCTGAATGTACGTAACTGGCTGGCCCGCCGGGAAATGGCTGAGCAGGGCAGTTTAGCTGATCAGTTGGCCTTCTTGCCCGAAGAGGAAGCGCCGCTCAAGCTGCCGTCTGCGAACAACCATCGGCCCTATGCGAATGCGTCCGGGCCGCAACCGCTGGCCAAGGTCGTTGAGGTGCCGGTCGGTCCTGCCAGCCTGCTGGAGCTGGTCAACCAGTCCTTTGAAGCCATGCAGGCCTCGCTGACCCAGTACAAGATTGCCGGTTATCCACCGGATGTGTTGATAGAGGTGCCCAAACGCCTGTGCCGGTTCTTTGATTTTCACAAGGCGCCGGAGCTTATCGAGCTGGGCCGCATGGTCGCCAGTGATACCCTGGACCGCTACGAGGGGCTCAAGCGCTAAGAGCCACCGGCGTGCTAAAATGCGCGCCTTACGTCATAGCGGGGGAGCGGGATGAGTCACAATATACGTCTGACCGAGTACAGCCATGGTGCAGGCTGCGGCTGCAAGATCTCGCCGCGCGTGCTTGATGAGATTCTGGCTGTGGGTCAGCCAGGACCCGATTTTCCGCAGTTGTGGGTTGGTAACGCGAGCCGCGATGACGCGGCGGTGTTTGGCCTGAATGATGAACAAGGGATTGTCAGCACCACCGATTTCTTTATGCCGATTGTTGACGATGCTTTCGATTTCGGCAGGATCGCCGCGACCAACGCGATCAGTGATATCTATGCGATGGGCGGCAGCCCGATGATGGCCATTGCGATTCTCGGCTGGCCGATCAACCTGCTGCCCGCCGAACTGGCCGGGCAGGTCATCGCCGGGGCGCGCTCGGTCTGTACTGCGGCCGGCATGCCGTTGGCCGGCGGGCACTCCATCGATGCTCCCGAGCCGATATTCGGTCTCGCCGTGACCGGACAGCTCAAACGCAGTCAGCTCAAACGCAATGACAGTGCGCGCCCGGGTGCCCGCCTGTTTCTGACCAAGCCCTTGGGTATCGGCATTCTGACCACGGCGGAAAA
>JAWOGT010000247.1:0-10431 GCA_046496585.1 Halopseudomonas sp. | reverse complement strand
GCTCAGCATCACCGGCAGACACACCAGAGCCGGCAAGCACAACAACCTGGCCAATGGGCTGAGCAGAGCCACTGCGGCCAGGCTGCCAATCGACCAATTGATCCAGCCTGGAAAGGCCAGATAGCGGGGCATATGCCACTGCGCTGCCCAATTGAGCATATCGAACAGTACAGCCAGTGCCTTGCCGGCACCGAGCAGTAGCCAGGAGAACCCAAACAACAGCTCCAGCACAGTGCCGAGCAAAGCCGCCGGCACTACCAGCAGACTGACCCAGGGGATCGCCAGAATATTGATCATCGGTGCAATCACGCTACCCGGCATGCCCCAGAGCAGTAGCCAGGGCCACAGCCCGATAAATATTACCCACTGCGCCCGCCCCCAGCGCCACCAGAGCCCGCGTTGCTGCAAACGCCCATGCATGCCCAGGATCAGCAGCCCGACAGCCATAAAAGACAACCAGAAACCCGCCAACAGCGGCGCCGCAGGATTGAACAGGGTCACTGCGCAGAGTGCGGCAAACCAGAATAGCCAGGGCCCGGGCTGCCTATAGACCAGCCTGGCAAGCAGCACCAGCACCACCATCAACAACGCCCGTTGCGTTGGCACCGCAAAACCAGCAAGCCCGGCGTAGAGCGCTGCGGCCAACATGGCCAAAGGTGCAGCGAGCCACAGTCGTGGCCAGGTTAAAGGCAACAGCCCGATACGCCCGGCCAGCGCAGCCAGGCCAAATATGGCTGCGGCGAACATCCCCACATGCAGACCGGATATCACCATCAGATGGCTGGTGCCCGTCGCCTGTAACACTTGCCAATCCGCCTTGTTCAGCACACTGCGGTCGCCGACAACCAACGCGGCCAAACGCGAATAGCCGGGCCTGTCTGACAGTACCGCGTTCAACCGCTGGCGAATATGCTCGCGCACGGGTCCGAGCCCAGGCTGGTCGGGTCGGTCCATACGCTGTCCCGTATGGATGCTGGCTAGAGCACCCACTCCGCTGGCGTAAAGCCAGGCTTCATAATCAAACCGGCCCGGGTTCGACATACCTCTGGGCCGCCGCAGGCGCGCCTCGAAAAGCCAGTGCTCGCCGGGAATGACCTGCTCGCCCGCGTACCAGTGCGCCCGGATCGGCGGCAGCCGTTCGCCGCTGTCCTGCCGACGCGCGTTGCTCAGCATGAACCGCCAGCCCGTGTCGGTTGCCTCTGGCAGGCCTTGTACGCGCCCTTCAATCACCACCCGCTGCATATCCAGGGCCGGTGTCAGGCGTTGATCCAGCTGTTGGTGATGAAACAGACAAGCCCAAACCACCCCGGCCCCAAGCAAGGCCATATGCCGGCCAGCAGGCCGCCACAAGCCAATGAGCGGCAACAGGCAGGTCAAGAGCAAAAGCCACAGCAGCGGCGGCAAGGATGGCAGTGTCAACGGCAGCAGCAGCCCTAGCCACAGGGCCAATAATCTGCTGGCCAGCGAAGCTGAAAAAGTCACGTCCTGTGCACCTCCTTTGCTGTCAGGCAGTAGTGCCGCTCTGACATTCCATGCATAATCGGGCTACATTTCGCAGATCGACAATCCGCAATGCCGCGTCGGCTTTTGAAACGCTACATGCCCAGCCCTGAACGCATAAAGCAGAGTAAGTCTTTGCGCTTTATGGGTAGCATGCTGCACGATCCGAATCTCTGGCACCTCACCCGCCACAGCGTCGCCCGGGCCATGGCCGTAGGTCTGTTTGTGGCCATGCTGCCGATTCCGTTGCAGATGCTCGTCTCTGCTGCCATTGCCTTGCCGCTGCGCGCAAACCTGCCCATTTCCATCGGCCTGGTCTGGCTGACCAACCCGATTACCCTGCCGGCCGTATTTTATATTCAGTACAAGATCGGCACCCTGCTCCTGGGCGCACCGGAAAGCGGCCTGCCCATGGAACTGTCACTGACCTGGCTGATGGCGGAGATACATCACATATGGCAACCGCTGCTGCTCGGCGCATTGCTGGTCGGCACCCTGCTGGCGGCAGTCGGCTATGGTGCGACCATGTTGTATTGGCGAATATGGGTGGGGCGCAACTGGCAAAAGCGTAAACTGCGACGCCGTTGACACATCTGACTCAGAGCTGAACGAGAACTGAACGAGAGCGCCGAAGGCTCGGCGCTCTCGTTCCCTCAGAGCTCCAGTGCGGCGAGATGGCCCTGATTGAGGGTCAATACCCGGTCCATCTGCGAGGCCAGTGCCAGATCATGGGTGACCACCATAAAGGCGGTATTCAGACTTTGGCTCAATTCCAGCATCAGTTGCTGGATACCTTTGGCAGTCGTCTGATCCAGGTTGCCAGTTGGTTCATCCAGGAGCACACAGGCTGGCTGATTGATCAGCGCCCGCGCAATGGCCACCCGCTGACGCTCGCCGCCAGACAATTCGGCAGGTTTGTGCTCGGCGCGCTCGGTCAGACCGACCCGCCGGAGTATCTCCACGCCACGCTCGCGCGCCTGCTTGATCGGCATCTTGCCAATCAGCAAGGGCATGCACACGTTTTCCAGCGCCGTGAATTCCGCCAACAGGTGATGGAACTGATAGACAAAGCCCAGCCCGGTGTTGCGCAGCTGGCCACGCTCAGACTCTTTCAATGCCGACATCTGACGACCTGCCAACCAGACCTCGCCCTCGGTCGGCGTATCCAGACCACCGAGCAAATTCAGCAGCGTGGTTTTGCCGGAGCCGGAGCTTCCGACAATGGCGATACGTTCACCGGCCACCAGGCGCAAGTTGATCGAGTCGAGTACCCGCAGGCGCTGCGGACCGATGGCATACTCCATACTCAGCTGGCGACATTCCAGCACCACTTCAGTCATAACGCAAAGCCTCCGCTGGCTCGGTTCGGGATGCCCGCCAGGCCGGGTACAAGGTAGCTGCAAAACTCATTCCCAACGCCGTCAGACAGATCAACAGTACGTCGTTCCAGATCAGCTGCGAGGGAAGATAGCTGATGAAATACACATCGGAACTGAGGAATTGAACGCCAAACAGACTTTCCAACCCGGCGACCATGGCCGACACATTCAAGGCCGCCAGCACCCCAAGAACAGCGCCGGCAAGCGTTCCTATGACGCCAATCACCGAGCCCTGCACCATAAAGATCCCCATGATGGTACCCGGGGATGCGCCCAGGGTCCGCAGGATGGCAATATCAGCCTTCTTGTCAGTCACCACCATCACCAACGTGGAAATGATGTTGAACGCGGCCACGGCCACGATCAACAGCAACAACAGACCGATCATGGTCTTCTCCATGCGGATGGCCGCAAACAGGTTGCCATGGGTGCGCGTCCAGTCCTGGGCGTAATAGTTGCCCGGCAGGGTCAGCGCCAGATCCCAGGCCACCTTGGGCGCCTGGAACAGATCATCCAGCTTGACCCGCAAGCCCTGCATCTGGCCAGGCTGCCAGCGCGAAAGCCGCGCAGCGTCGCCGGCATGAATCATCGCCAGGGAGCTGTCCAGTTCAGCGCCGACCTTGAATACACCGGCCACCGTGAAGCGTTTGAGGCGCGGAAACACACCTGCAGGCGTCACCGCCGCCTCGGGCAGCACGAAGGTGAGCTTATCGCCGACCTGAACGCCAAAACGCTTGGCAATCAGCTCGCCAATAATGATGCCGAATTCGCCGTCCTGCAGATCATCCAGCGTGCCTTGCGTCATGTGCTGTTCGATGATCGAAACATGCTTTTCGGCATCCGGCACAATGCCGTTGACCAGCACCGGGGCAACGCTGCCGTTATGCGTCAACATGCCCTGAAGTTGAATGAACGGCGCCGCGGCAACCACCTGCGGATGCTCCTCAAGGCGCGTGGCCAAGCTTTGCCAATCATCCATCGGCTGCTCGGAACTGATGGTCGCATGCGGCACCATGCCAAGAATCCGGGTCCGCAACTCCCGGTCAAAGCCATTCATCACCGACAACACCAGGATCATGACCATGACCCCCAGGGTAAGGCCGAGCATGGAAATCAGTGATATAAACGAAATGAAATGATTGCGGCGCTTGGCCCGGGTGTAACGCAGGCCAATAAAAAAGGGTAAAGGTCTGAACATGAAATACCGGTTACCTGATGGGCAAGGCCCTGTTGAGTGACGGTTCGGACTGCATGTTACACTGATTCAGGACTATTGTTCAGCGCTTCAGACCGGCCTCTACAGGTAATGTCATGCAAACAGACGATGGTGGGACGGAAGACAAACGGGATTTTTTTCGCATCCGCGATCAACTGGCGCTGGAGGTCACGCCGGTCACTGGGCCTGATCTGGACAAGCCGATGCAGGACGACGGAGCGCCGCTTTTCAGCCTCCTGAGTGACCTGCATATGCTGGACTACGAATCCCAGCATCTGCTCCGGCAAATCGCCGAGCGGGACAGAACCCTCGCCCAGTATCTGAAAATAATCAACAAACGCGTTGATCTGGTCGGCAAGGCACTGGCCATGCAACTGGCCGGCGACCTGAACCAACCGCAGGAGGTCACGCTGAGCGAAAGCGGCATGGGCTTCAGCTCCGCACATGCCTATCCCATAGACTCCTGGCTAATGCTGCGCATGGTGTTGATGCCCTCACCCCTGGGGCTGGTCCTGCCCGCGCGAGTGATGCGCTGCGATGCTGAGCCGGACACAGGAACGTGGCAGCTGGCCGTCAGCTTTGACCATGCGAGCGACGCCCAACGCCAGCTGTTGGCTCGCCACATTCTACAAAAACAGGCGCAGGACATCCGCGCTGCGAAAACATCAGAAAGGACGCCGATATGAACATCATCTGCAACACTGCCTGCTCTTCCCCAGCCCTTGCTGGCTGTCTGCTACTCACGACGCTGGTCGGCAGGGCAACTGATACCTGTGATGACTGACCTATGACCTTGATTTATGGCCATCGCGGCGCCCGGGGTGAGGCTCCGGAAAACACCATATCCAGCTTTCGCCGGGCCTTGGCTGCCGGCGTCAAACGCGTCGAACTCGACCTGCACCTGTCGGCTGACCGGCAATTGATGGTGATCCACGACCCGACGCTGCGCAGAACCACCGGCCTGGGCGGCAAGGTAGCTCACCACAGCGCTGCCGATCTGATGCGCATCGACGCCCGCCAAGGCGGACCCGCGTTCCCTGAGCCTTGCCCGATTCCCAGCCTGGAACAACTGTTCACCACCTGCCCGGAGATTGAGCACTATCAGCTTGAGGTCAAAAGTGGCTCTGCGGGTCAGTCACGTATCGTGCTGGATGCGGTGACCGAACTGGTCAATCGCTTCGGTTTGCAGGAAAAAGTGGTGCTGACCTCCAGCAGCCGGACTTTACTGAAAACCGCGCGCGACAGCGGTTTCGGTCTACCGACCGGGCTGGTCGAAGAGTACGGCTTGATCGACTGGATCAAAAGCTGCAAACGCTATGGCTGCGACTATCTGATTCTCAACTGGAAGCTCTGTTCGGCGCAGCGTGTGACCAGCGCCCAAGCGCATGGCCTGCACGTTTCTGTCTGGACCGTGAATGAGCCCGCCTTGATGCAACGCCTGGTGGAGATGGGTGTCGACAGCATCATCACCGACTTCCCGCAACTGGCGGTCGACACCCTGGGCACAGTGCCGGGCTAATCCACTGGCATAAAAAGCCCTGCTGAGCAGGGCCTTTTCCATTCGCCGTCTTGCCAATGTCTCAGAACAACCGGTTCAACCCATCCAGTGCGGCGACGCGATAGGCTTCCGCCATGGTCGGATAGTTGAAGGTGGTGTTGACGAAATACTTGATGGTATTGGCCTCCCCCTTCTGATTCATGATCGCCTGACCGATATGCACAATCTCTGATGCCTGGTCTCCAAAGCAGTGAATCCCCAGTACCTGCAAAGTCTCGCGATGGAACAAGATCTTCAGCATACCAACCTGTTCGTCAGTAATCTGCGCCCGCGCCATGCTCTTGAAGAAGGCCTGGCCGATTTCATAGGGCACCAGCGCCTCGGTCAACTCCCGCTCGGTTTTGCCCAGCGAACTGATCTCCGGAATGGTATAGATACCGGTAGGGACGTCATCGACAAAGCGCCAGGCGTCGTTGCTGACGATATTACCCGCTGCTGAACGGCCCTGATCGAACGCTGCACTGGCTAAGCTCGGCCAACCAATCACATCGCCTACGGCATAGATGTTCGGCACCTCGGTACGGTAGTTCTCATCCACGCTCAACTGGCCGCGGCCATTCGGGCGCAAGCCGACATTTTCCAGCCCCATGCCATCGGTGTTGCCTGAGCGGCCATTACACCAGAGCAAGGCATCGGCTTTGAGCTTCTTGCCGGATTTGAGGTTAAGAACCACGCCTTGCTTGTCCAGCCCTTCAATGCTTTCGTATTCCTCGTTATGCCTGATCAGCACGCTGTTATTGCGCAGGTGATAACTCAGGGCATCGGAGATTTCGTCGTCCAGAAAGCTCAGCAGGCGATCGCGGTTATCAATCAGGTCCACCTTGACGCCGAGTCCACAGAAAATCGACGCGTACTCACAGCCGATCACACCGGCACCGTAGATAATCAAGGTGCGCGGGGTATGGTTGAGTTTCAGGATGGTGTCGCTGTCATAAATGCGCGGGTGACTGAAGTTCACATCCGCTGGGCGATAGGGACGCGACCCGGTGGCGATGATAATTTCCTTGGCAATCAGCTTTTCCACCACACCGGACTGGTTGACCAGTTCGATAGTATGTTCATCGGCAAAGCTGCCCTTGCCGAAAAACAAGTCGACGCGGTTACGTGCATAGTAGCTGGTCCGCGACTTAACCTGCTTGCCCATGACCTTTTCAGCACTTTTCAACACGTCAGGGAAGGAAAACCAGCGCGGATCGCCAATCGAACGGAACATCTTGTTGGTGTTGAAGTGGATGATCTGCTTGACTGAATAACGCAATGCCTTGGAGGGAATGGTCCCCAGGTGAGTGCAATTGCCGCCGACCATGGTCCGCTCTTCCACCACCGCCACCTTGCGGCCATGCTTGGCTGCATTCATCGCAGCGCCCTCACCCGCCGGGCCGGAGCCCAGCACCACAACATCGTAGTTATATACAGCCATGCATTGATTTCCTTATGATTTTCGACGCGATACTGGCACAGGCAGCGGCTGACAGCTAGTCGACCTTGGTCGCGTCGTATCCCAGATTATTCGGCTTGCGCGGCTCAACTCCGGCATTGGTGCTGGCTTCTTCGCAGCGGGTCACATCACCACCGCAAATCCCGCATGCCTTGTCTACGCCTGTAGCGCCAATGCCGCCACAGGAGCCGGCAATGGGCTTGCGGCCCATCATTACGCCGACGGACATGCCGACAACCACCAGTACCATCAATGAAAACGCTAGAACCCAAACCATGATCCTACTCCTCGCTCTGCGTCAGAGCTGTAAATGTGGGCGTGGCCCTGGAAACAAACTGCGTACCCTTGCGCACAACAAACAGCGCAGCAATATCGTGCTCCAGTGCAAATACCCAACCCTTCTCGGGGCCTTTGACCAGCAGCACCGTCGACAACCCATCCGCTTTGGCGGCCGAATTGTGCAGCACGGTCACCGCGGCCAACTCATGCATCACCGGCTTGCCACTACTGGTGTCAAACGTATGTGAGTAACGCTTGCCTTCATATTCAAAGTAATTACGGTAGTCACCCGACGTGGATACTGCTTGTCCGTCGAGTGCCACAATCAGATGCGCCATACGCTGATCATCGCGCGGCTCCTCAATGGCGATCTTCCATGGCATATTATCGGGTTTGCGGCCTGCGGCCTTGAGTTCACCGGTAATTTCGACCATATAGCTATTGATGCCACGGGACAGCAGATGATCGACCACCTTGTCCACCGCATAGCCCGCAGCGATGGCGCTGACGTCCACCTGAACGTTGGCGGACTTGCAGAGTTGTGTGCCATCGATGCGTAAATGTCGCTGGCCAATATTTTCCAGTGTGGCTTGCAACTCCGCCGGGTCAGGTACCACCTGGCTTCCGTCTCCGCCGTGAAAACCCCAGAGCCGCAGTAGCGGACCCACTGTCAGGTCAAAGCCACCAGCGCTCTCGGCAAACAGTATATGCCCCAATTCGACCAGTTCCAGTACCGATGTGGGCATCTCGGCGCAACTGCCAGCAGGCAGTGCATTAAACCGCGCCAGGTCTGAATCATCCCGCCAGGTCGATACTTCACTATCAAAATCGTCGAGCAGCGCTTCGATTTCCCCGTGCAGCGTTTCCGTGCGCGGCGTGCCGTCGGCATTCACCCACTTGATGGAGTAGGTGCTACCCATGGTTGCGCCGGTGACTTCCGAAACCGTCTGCATAGAATTGAAACAGCCCGCTAGAGCTGCTGCCAGGGCAACAGCGATAACGGGCTGGACGAGCCGCAGCAGCAATCTAGCCGCCAAAATCATCAAGCATGATGTTTTCCGGTTCTACGCCCATGTCCTGCAGCAGCTTGATCACCGATGCGTTCATCATCGGCGGCCCACACATATAAAACTCGCAATCCTCAGGCGCAGGGTGACCCTTGAGGTAGTTCTCCATCAGGACATTGTGAATAAAGCCCGTGGGGCCAGTCCAGTTATCTTCAGGCTGCGGATCTGATAGCGCCAGATGCCACTCGAAGTTGTCGTTTTCTGCCGCCAGCTTGTCAAACTCCTCGACATAGAAGGCTTCGCGCAGTGAACGAGCACCGTACCAGAAGCTGATCTTGCGCTTGCTCTGAAGCCGGCCCAGCTGATCAAAAATGTGCGAGCGCATCGGCGCCATACCGGCGCCGCCACCGACAAAGACCATCTCGGCATCGGTATCCTTGGCAAAGAATTCACCGAAGGGACCGTAAACGGTCACCTTGTCACCCGGCTTCAAGGCAAAACACCAGGAAGACATCTTGCCCGGTGGCAGGTCGTCACGTCCGGGTGGTGGCGAGGCCACACGCAGGTTGAACTTGACCACGCCGCGCTCTTCCGGATAGTTGGCCATCGAATAGGCGCGGATCACGGTCTCATCCACTTTCGAGACAAAACGCCACATATCGAACTTGTCCCAATCACCCCGGAATTCCGGCTGAATGTCGAAATCCTTGTAGTGCACGGTGTGTGGTGGGCACTCCAACTGCACATAACCACCGGCGCGGAAGTCGACGTTTTCACCTTCCGGCAGCTTCAGCGTCAGCTCCTTGATAAAGGTCGCGACGTTGGGGTTAGCTTCTACGGTGCATTCCCACTTCTTCACGCCGAACACTTCTTCCGGCACTTCGATTTTCATATCCTGCTTGACCGGAGCCTGACAGGCCAGGCGCCAACCTTCTTTCGCTTCGCGTTTGGTGAAGTGACTCTCTTCCGTGGGCAGCATTTCACCACCACCCTCTTCGATGATGCACTTGCACTGCGCGCAGGTACCACCGCCACCGCAGGCGGAAGACAGGAAGATGCCATTGTCCGACAAGGTATTGAGCAACTTGCTACCGGCTGGCACGGTAATGGTGCGTTCGCCATTGATTTCAATGGACACATCACCGCTGGTCACCAGCTTGGAGCGGGCAACCAGAATCACGGCCACCAGCGACAAGACGATCGCGGTGAACATGCCGACGCCCAAAAAGATTTCGATATTCATCAGTTACAGCTCCTGTTTACAGTTGCACGCCCGAGAAGGACATGAACCCCAGGGACATCAACCCCACGGTGATGAAGGTAATACCGAGACCACGCAGACCGTCTGGCACATCGCTGTACTTGAGTTTTTCGCGAATACCGGCCAGTGCAACAATGGCTAGCGCCCAACCCACACCCGCGCCGAAACCGTAGACGATACTTTCACCCAGGGCATAGTCTCGCTCCACCATGAAGAGTGACGCACCCAGAATGGCGCAGTTCACGGTAATCAATGGCAAGAATACACCGAGTGCGTTGTAGAGAACGGGAACGAACTTATCCAGCAACATTTCCAGGATCTGTACCAGTGCCGCGATGACGCCGATATAACTCAGCAGACCAAGGAAGCTGAGGTCCACATTCGGCAAGCCGGCCCAGGCCAGTGCACCGTCACGCAGCAGGTAGGTATAAATCAGGTTGTTGGCTGGCACGGTAATGGTCAACACCACCACAACCGCAATACCCAAACCCAGCGACGTCTGTACTTTCTTGGAAATGGCAATAAAGGTACACATGCCAAGGAAGAAGGCCAGCGCCATGTTTTCTACGAAAATAGCCCGAACCAACAGGCTGATATAGTGTTCGATCATGGCTTACATAACCTCCTTCAGCGTGCGGCTCTGCGGCGCCATCTTGAACTCGACCGCTTCGACTTGCTCGGTCTTCCAGGAACGCAATGCCCAGATAATCAGACCAATGATAAAGAACGCCGATGGTGGCAGCAGCAGCAGACCATTGGGCTGATACCAGCCGCCTTCGTTGACCACGGGCAG
>JAWOGT010000151.1:0-17790 GCA_046496585.1 Halopseudomonas sp. | reverse complement strand
AAGTCACCGAGAAAACAGTCCTGGCTGTTGTCAGCGCTCAACAGATACCGGGTGATCAGCGGGTAGGCGGCGGTGCCTTCGGCAAAATGCAGCCATTGAACATAGCGTGCGTGCTCGGCTGTTTGGGTAGGCGGAGCCAAGGTGTCTGCTCCGTAGCGGCTGACCAGATAATCGACAATGGCACCGGATTCTGTCAGCACCAGATCCCCATCCTCAATCACCGGTGACTTCGCCAGCGGGTTGATGGCTTTTAGCGCTGCAGGGGCCCGGCGAGTGGTGGTGTCGCGCTGGTAGGGAATTAGCTGATACTCGATGCCGAGCTCTTCCAGCAGCCAGATGATGCGTTTGGAACGGGATTTGTTCAGGTGGTGTAACTTGATCATATTGGACGCTTCCATGGGTGGGCTAAAGTCGATTAGCCAGGGATCAATGTTTATCACGAATAGGCGGCTAACAGTCAATTCTCGCCAAACGCGCGTGGATCGAGGTAAAACAGCCAGTCAGCGACCAGCGTCGGGCGCCCGTCCTCCAGCTCGTCGCTGACTTCTTGCTTCAGCAAACCGACGCCGTTTGCCGTTCGTCACGCCAGGCTTGGCTTGACCCGGTTCTGCTGCCACACCATCAATACCAGCACGACCGATACCAGGCCACCGATCAGGGTCGTTAGCAGACCCGGGAAGCTGAAAGCAAAGCCGGCGGCAATCAGCGGCAAGCGTTGCCAGGGTTTGACCAGGCCCGCCCCCAGCAGGTAGCTCTCCAGCCCGCCAGAGATCAGCATGATGCCGGCGATAATCGAGGGCAGGACGTAAAACAGCGGTGTCAGGTCGCCCTGCAATAGCAGGGCCGGTTGAAACAGGAAAAACAGCGGGACGAAGTAGATGACAATGCCCAGGCGCATAGCGGTGAATGAGGTTCGCATCGGCTTCGCCCCGGCAATGGTCCCGGCCAGGAAGGCCGCTGCGCCGACCGGCGGCGTGATCACCGAGAGCATGGCGTAGTAGACGATAAAGAAGTGCACGGCGATGGTGTTCAGCCCGCCGACTTCAATGATCGCCGGCGCCAGTGTGACCGCCAGAAAGATATAGGCGACGATGGCCAGACCCGCCATGCCCATGACGAAACAGGCGACGATGCCAAACAGGATCACCAGAAACAGGTTGTCGCCGCCTAACCCCACCAGGCCGGAGGTGAGCGCGCCTGTCACACCGGTAATGGTCAGGGCGCTGACCACAAAGGCGATCGGCAGGATGATCGCGGCGGTCTGGGTGACCAGCACGCCGATCTGCCGTAGCGCGCTATACAGCCGGGCGGGCGTCAGGCGAGTTTCCTTGCGCAGGAACGACAGGCCGATCATCAGCAGGCAGGCATACCAGGGCGTGTAGTATTCCCAGCGCATATACAGCAGCCCCCACATGAGGAACGCCATGACGAACAGATATGGCCAGCCGCGCAGCAGGACACTGCGGGTGGAGGGCAGCTCCTCTTTCGGCATGCCTTTCATACCGTTACGCGCGGCATAGCCATCCACTTGCAGGATCAGGCCAAAGTAGAACAGCAGCGATGGCAGGATCGCGGCGATCATGATGGTGGCGTAGTCCACGCCAATGGTAATCGCCATGACGAAGGCAATCGCGCCCATCACCGGCGGCATCACCACGCCCCCGGTCGACGCGCAGGCTTCGATGGCGCCGGCGTAATGGGGAGGATAGCCGGCCTTCTTCATGGTCGGGATGGTGATTGAACCGGTGCCGGCAATGTTGGAAAAGATCGATCCGGACAGGCTGCCCATAAAGGCACTGGCCACCACAGCCACCTTGGCTGAGCCGCCGCGATAACGCCCGAAACCGGCATTGGCCAGGTCAATGAAGAAGGCGCCAGCGCCCGTGGCCAGCAGTATCCCGGCGAAGACCAGAAAGCCCAGAATGATCTCGGCGACGATTTTGGTGGTGATGCCCATCATGCCTTCGGCGCGGAAGACGTAGGCTTCGATCATGTGGTCGAACTGATAGGGCACCCCCATGAACAGCCCGGGGAAATGGTCCGCAACCAGCGGATAAAGCCCGATCAGCACGACCACCAGCAGAAAAGGAGTCCCGCCGCTGCGCCGGGCCAGCTCCATCATCAACAACCAGATGAGGATGCCCAGGTACAGATGGCTCCAACCGGCCTGGACCATGTCCCAGGCGTTGTGGGCGAAGTAAAAACTCGTTGCCAACACAATGATAGCGGCCAGCACGTCATAAACCGGTATCTTCGACTGACCGGCTCTGGCCGGTAGCGCCAGAAAGGCTGCCGCGGCGAAGAAACCGATGAAGATCCAGTAGTACTCACCTTCCAGCAGCCGCCGGCCCTCCCAGCTGAAGCCGAATATATAGGCTATGCCGGTTACCAGCCCGCAGACGCTTAGCACCACAAAGGCAATGCTCTGCCAGGAGTACGCCGCACCCAGCCGAGTGACCTCGGAACCCGGTGCAGCTTCTTCGGCAGTGACGGTGTCAGTTTTCATGGAGATCCTTGTTATTACGTGCTTTACGAGGCGTGGCCGGGCACCGCGCTGGATGTCAAAGACGCGTACGAAAGCCTTCCAGCCCTTGCGCATGCTTCTTCACGATGGCCATGAACTGGTCGTCGTTGGCATCTGGCTTGATTCCGTTTTTCTCGGCTTCGGCCAGGGCCGCCCGTCGCGCGGCTATCCAGCTATCCATCTTCGCGATAGCCTCCTGGTTCCACTTTTCGTCTTCCTCGGTCCAGACGCTTATCTCGTTGAGATAACGCACAGTGCCTTCATGCACCGGCAGCGGCGAGCGATCCAGATAGTCCCTGAACACCTCCAGGCTCATCCGCGTCGACAGGGGGTGAGAGCCTTTGTATTCGTCGTGTGACTGGTGAAACCATTTAGCCATGCGGTAGGCGAAGGCTGCGTCGACATCCGCCGGGGCGGCGTAGAGGAAGTTCGAGGCAAGACCGTCGATGCCTTTAGCGGACGAGACGCCCATGCTGATGGTGCCGGGCACGACCATGGGGCGGTGCTCGAGGAAGCCTGCCCACGCCTGCGCGTTATCCAGATCCATGGGCAGCCAGCGAATGCCGCCGGGCGCGCCTTCCATCTCCGCCATCACGGAGCTGACGGTGGCGCAGTAGGCCACGTCGGCTCTGCCTTCGGTGACGCTGCGGCAGTTCTCGACATAACTGCTGGCGGGCACAAACCTGAACTTTGCAGCGCCTTCTGCCGGCGTCATGCCAAGGTAGGCGGGGAGCCCATCCCTGACAGCGGCAATCATGGGTGGCGAGAATTGCCCCTGGGCAACCCTGAGGCCGCCTTGCTTGAGGTCATCCATGCTGTGCAAATCAGAGTCACCGGACACCACGAACCCCCACGGAGTGTCGTTGTGATGCCAGATCACGCGCTGCGGCACCGGTGCCATGGTCGCGTAGTGGCCGATGCCCTGGATCTGGAAGCGTAGTTCCGCCGCCGAGACGGAGCTCAGCGCCAGATCGCGACGTTCAGTGAGGCGCCGATAGCGTTGGATTTCGCTGTCCTCAGGCACGACGCGAACGTTAAAGCCCAAATCCTGCTGCAGGATAGGCCCCCAGCCATTGGTAGAAGCAAAGCTGCCGCTGGAGGTGCCGGGGGTGCCTATCACCAGCAGGTGCGGCATAGCGTATTCAGCCGCATGGGCCAAACTGATAGGACCAAACGCAAGGACGCCCGCCAGAGACAAGCTTGCACCCAACGCGGTCTTCAGCGATCTGATCTTCATGGGAGCTGTCTCCGACCTTGTTATTTTTATCGTGATGACTCTTTCATGCTTCCCCGGACAACGGCAAAAATCAAACTACGGTCGATGTTCCTGCGCTGTCAAGAAAGCTGATCCACCATGCCGGCTGGGGAAAAGAGGTGATTCACGAGATGAATAACGAGGGCGAAAACAGGAACGGGCCGTCTCGAATTGGACGGTTGAGGTGGTTGCTCACGGCTGATGCAATGCCCGGATAACAACACCGGTTGCTTGTCTTGCAGCTAGACCCGCTGGGAGAACGGGTTGCTACAGGGCAGTTTGAAACCAGTGAAACTGACGTGGGGCGTCTTTCCCTGCTGATACTGGTGGAAGAAGTCAGTCGAGGTCATGAAGTCGGTCACCAATCGGCGTTGATAAAGAGTGATCTTGGCATTGGTATAGTCGTTGCTCAGCGGGGTCACTTTGTGGAGGCGGTGCAAGGCGACAAAGCCCATCACCTTGTCATTGCCGTAGTGCGCGCTGAACGCATCGAAAAATTGCCGCTCCTGCTCTTCGTCCATGGTGAAATCGCCAACGTACTCGTTAAGCAAACCGTGGATATAGGCATAGGGATCATCCAGCAGCACAACGCTCCCGCCTACTGCGGCTGCACTGACGGTGGTTGCGGACAAAATCAGAAAGTTGCGCCGGTTCATGTCAGAGCTCCTTTGCCATAAAGCAGGCGGGCCGCCCGGACGGCTAGGGCGGTAAGGGTCACGGTAGGGTTGGAGGCTGAGCAGGTGGGGAAAGTAGCGCTACCCACGACCATCAGGTTGCGTTTCTGGTGATGCAACAGGCTATGGTCGACGACCGAACCATCGCCGTTTACCCCCATGCGCAGCGTGCCTTGTACGTGAGACTCGGATATCCGCCATCGTCTGAAATGGATGGATTCCACCGGTAACGGCGCGAGCAGTTCATCGAGGTGGTTGAGTACATAATCCAGCCCCTTGCGACCATACTCAGAGGGGCCGGTGTGGTGGATGATGGCCTTACCGGTGTCCGGATCTACCGTTACCTTGTTATCCAGGCTCGGCAAATCCTCGCTAACAATGTTGAGTGGCAGGATGTGATGCCACTTGCCTGGTTCGGGTCGTAACCCATGGGGCCAACGATTCTCGAAGCCGATCACGGTGGTCGCGCGTTCCTTCCTGAAATCGCCGTCGTAGAAATAATAATTCAGCCCGGTGCTGATGGTGCTGCCGTTCAATGAGCCTAAACCATCGAGGTAGACTTCTACATCCGCACCGATCTGCTCGTGGAGGTTGAGCGCCGTTTCGCCGTAGACGATATCCGAGCGCAACAGGATAGCCGGCGACTGTATAGCGTTGGCACCGAGCACGAACATGTCGCCATGCACCTTGTATTGCCTGCCGTTGGACTCAAATACCACGCCGGTGATGGTGTCGCCCTGGTAGTCCAGCGACTTCACCTCCGAGCGTACACAAACGTCCACTTTTGGATGGCCGAACAACGTGGGGAATCCGTTTTCTGCCGTAAATTTGGCATTGGCCGGGCAGAAACGGCACGTAGCATTCGAACAGCACACACCGCGCTGATCATTGACTATGCTGGCGCGGCCGGTCGGCACAATAAAATGATGCTCAGGCATTGCCGCCTTCATCATATTGTCGACTGTCGTTCCCCTGTGCGGCGGTTGGGGGTAGGGCATGCTGCGCGGCAAAATGCTGGCCATCGCGGGATCGCCGTTGACCAACATGATGTTTTCGACCTGGCAGAAGTAGGGTTCAAGGTCGTCGTAGTCGACCGGCCAGTCATGACTCACTCCGTAGTGGGTTTTCATGTAGAAATCTTTGGGGTGCAGGCGCGCGGCCTGGGCGTACCAGCAGTTCATACCGCCGCCCAATGCGACCGTCATGTTCCAGGGCTTGTCGCCGCGGTTTTCGTAGGTGGATTCCTGGACGATATCGCTGTTACGTTGCTCCCGGACCTGGGTGGCCCACGGATAATGATCGCCCCATTCGATCACCAGAGCCCTGCCGGCCATGTGTTTGACGGCTTCGTTCAGGAAGAAAGTGGAGCCGAACCCCGATCCGATGATGATGAGTTCGTAATGCTCATTCGCTACGCGCTCGGGCGATACGCGATTGATCTCCATGTCTGGCTCCTTGTGATTTCCTAGCGCTTGGTCGGCAAACCGATGTCGCTGGACACACTTCACGCCCCCTTTCCGGGGCGTACTTCTGTCTCCTCGGCTCTCTCCCTGAGTACTCGAGTAACCGGCTTCTTTTCGATTACGACACGCCCTGAATTGCCGAGTTCAAGGCCGCCGCAGCATTTCGTAAGGATTCCAATAGAGGCTCAGCAAGCTTAGTATTCAGTCTAGAAAACCGCAAACAGATACCTAGGCTGTTTAATGGAGACTGCGCTGCGGCGAGGCTTTGGCCTTACTTTTTATCCCTTGGTGAGCATGCCCGCATCCGATGACGACATGGGAGGTTGGGGCCAGAGTGACCTTTGCTTTGAGTGCCGATGTGCTAGGTTGAATGGTGTGCAGATTGAGCACCTTCCCGCAAGCGGCACCGGATGACGACCAGTGGCTATTACCGATATCAAGGCTCGGCTGTTTCAGGGATCTGGCCTGTTTCCTGGCGCCCTGTGGCGGCGTATGGGCCTTTTTTTGCTGACGACACTGGCGCTCAGCCTGTCCGGCCGGGTGTTAGCGGTGGACGTTGAGCGTGTACCCCGTCAGGGCCCGGATGAGATCCGCGCTACGGTCTTGGTTAAGGCACCGGTGACGCGGGTATTGACGCTGCTTGAGCAGCCCTGCCACTTGCGGCAGTGGGTGCCAAAACTGCGCTCCTTGACGATTCTGGCACGGCCGGTTGAGAACCAGGCCCTGGTGTATATGGCGACGGACCTCGGTTGGCCGATGCTTCCCCGTGACAGTGTCACCCTGTTTACCCGCAGCGAAGGTCCGCCGGTCACACTGACTATGCAGTCCAGGCCCGATAGCCTGCCTGCCGTTACCGGCTACCAGAGAATTCCTTTCAGCGAAGGAAGCTGGACGTTGCACGATGAGCCGCCCGATACTACGCGTGTCGATTATGTGCAGCGTGTCGAACCGGGCGGGCGGGTGTCACAGTGGTTATCGGATCGTATCGGTATGACCGAGGTTGCTGAGTTGCTGCAAGCGCTGCGCGACTATGCCGGCAGCAGTCAGAGCACTACGTGCGGTGATGCGTACGGTAATGATAGTCCCGACCCAAGGCTTCCATAGGTTTTCCGCTGATGCCACATGCTGCCAGACCATTGTGTTTCAAGTTGGCACTGACCCTGTTACTCACTGTGCTGGCCGGCTGTGCCGGTATCAGTGTTGCTACTGTTGACCGGATTCCCTTGCGGGAGAGCCAGGCGTCGATAAGGGCGAGTCTTCATGACTGCCAGGCTGGGTATGACACTCTGGACACAATGGCACGCAACCTCGGCACCGTGGATGCCCGGTATCAGCAGGTCGAGGGCCTTGCGCATTTACGCACGTCGCGGTTTCTGGCCAGTTTTGATGTGGATGCGCTGTCTGAGCTTGCGTATCAGCGTTGGCTGATGCGGCAAAACGCCAAGGCGGTTGAGGGCCTGTTCATCGAGTGGCTGCGTCTGCCGCCGGCCAGCCAGCAGCAGTTGAGCCACTACTGGCCTGGCGACCAGGCAGCGGTAAAACGTGCCCTGATGGACTGCGGCGCGGTGCTGGTGGCGCAGCAGTCCGGACTACCCCGCCTGACCGGCATGACTCCTGACGCTCAGTATCAGAACTGGAAGCGCTGGGTAGGTCTTTACCCGTTGGCGGTCATGCCGTTCTATCTGGCCGTGGTTAACGAACATCACGCTCTGCAGCAACAACAACATGAGTTCGTCGATACCAGCCCCGAACAGGCCGGGCAGTGGACCTATTACCAGCAACCGATATCCAGGCCGTCGCCCACCGACGCGTTGGCATTATTGCGTCGGCAAACAGTGGATGAATTGGGCATACCCTTGCTGGGCCCGGCAATAGAGGATCAGTTACTCGACGCCTTTATGCCGGCCCTGGCGATCAAAAACACTCCTAGCGGCCCCGCCGACAATGACCGACCCGCGCAATTGATTGCCGACGCGTCCGGAACCATTCAGCGCGACACTAGCCAACCGACAATCTATACCCATGTCAGCTATGGTCGCTATCAGGGGCAGGTGACCCTACAGCTGAATTACAGTGTCTGGTTTGCCGAGCGCAAGGCGGAGCGGGCGCTGGACATACTCGCAGGTCAGTTCGACGGGATTACCTGGCGGGTCCATTTGTTGCCCTCGGGCGCTGTGTTGGGCTACGACAAGATGCATCAGTGCGGTTGCTGGTATCAGTTTTTCCCGGCTAGCGGGTTTCGCCCCCAGCCGGCTTTGCCGCGTACTCAGGAGCCATTCAATATCGGGCGAACGTTACACCCGGAGCAGCGGCATACGTTATGGTTGGCATCCAACACCCATCACTTGCTCGGCGTACAGGTTGCAAAAGTGCCGCGCACCACGCAACCTCTGACCGTGCGCCCCTATGCGCAATTACGGGCTCTGAAAAACCCGGACGGGCGCTATTACAGTCCGTTTGACGCCCAAGGTCTGGTTCCCGAATCCCGGCGACCGGAGCGCCTGGTATTCTGGCCCATGGGTATTCCCAGTCCTGGCGCGATGCGCATTCATGGCACCCACGCTATTGCCTTTATCGGTTACCGGCATTTCGATGATCCCTGGCTACTGGACGAGTTGGGGCTTGACCCCATGGTCGTACCCGGGAGCTCACTTTCAATCCGACCGACACGGTCAAAAAATGGACAGGCTGCAAACTTATGAGCGAACAGCTACAGACCCAAGGCCCCGTTGTCCGGGACGAGCAACTAGTCGATGTGTATCAGGCATGTCAGGGTGTGCCATCGCCCTGGATCGCGATCAGCGACCAGGTCATGGGTGGCGTTTCCACTGCGAACCTGCGGCAAGATCAGCGGCATGACTCGCTCTGCAGCTGTCTGTCTGGTCGTACCCGCCTGGAGAATAACGGCGGGTTTGTGCAGATGAAGCTGGAGATTGAGCCGAGCTGGTCGTGCGCCGACTACGCGGGCTTGTTTATCGAGCTGTGCGGCGCGGCGCATGACTATAACCTGAACGTCAAAACCACCCAGTTGGACAGGCCCTGGCAATCCTTTCGCTGCACCTTGGCGGTGGAGCCGCAGTGGACGCGTTTTATCGTGCCCTACGCCCAATTGCGCCCGCACCGCACCGATGTGGAGCTGGAGCCGGCGACGATCCGTAGTGTTGCGGTGATCGCCATTGGGTCGGCATTCGATGTCGACGTGTGCGTTCGGCGTTTCGGTTTTTTCCGCTGACGCGGTTAGGCGACTGCCGGCAATGAGAGCCCTACCTGGGCCCTGTCGCCATCGCCTGCTAACCTTCGCGCAGCAACATGGCCTGATTAAGCCGCAAAGCCCGCAACGTCGGCAGCAGACCGCCCAGCAGCGCCAGTGAGCTGACTGCACCCGCCACCAGGGCGCCAAGCCACCATAGATCGCCGGCCGGTAGTTTTAGCAGCGTGGCGGCCAGTGGCATGGCGATCAGCGCGCCGAGTGCGCTAGCGAACAGCGTAGATATGAGTGTGAGCAGGCCTGTTTCATACAGCATGGCTAACTGGATGGCCCGGTGCCTGGCGCCCAGGCAGTGCAGCAGATTGGCCTCATAGAGTTGGCGCCGGCGGCTGACGCTGACCACGCTGGAGAGGACCAGCAGGCTTGCGCTGAGGCTGACCAGGGCGACGGCGGCAAGGCCGGCGGTGGCCTTGTTGAGCAGATCGCCTGCGGTTTCGAGCCAGTCGGCGGTGCGCAGGGTGATCACATTCGGAATATTCCTGGCCAGCCACTGCTGGGACGCTTGTGCGGCCGGGTCGCTCTGGTAGACCACGCCGACATAACGCCCGATTAACGCGTCCAGTGCGCCGTCCTGCACAACGCCCTCAAACCAGAAGCGGGTTTGCAGGCCTTTCTGCCGGTACAGGGCTTTGATCTCGGCGGCAATGGTCTGGCCTTCGACCAGAAAGGCTACCTGATCGCCCACCGTCAAGCCGAGTTGGTTGGCTTCCCGATCCTCCAGGGCCATAAAGGCGGGCTCGCCTTCGGGCGCCGGTGAAGTCCACCAGTTGCCGGCAATCAGTTCGAGATCTTCCGGGTTGCCGGACAGATAGCTGAGCTTGTATTCATCACCCATGGCCTCGCGTCTGGCCCGCGAATTGTCTGCCAGCACTTCGGCGATCGGCTGCTGGTTGATCGCTGCCAGGCGGCCACGCACCAGGGGTAGTAGCTCGGTTGCGCTGGCAGGATCGAGTGCCTTGAGGCCAGCCTGGAGCGATGCAACTTGATCAGGAAACACATCGTACAGAATCAGCGCCGGTGCTTGCGCCGGTATGGTGGATTCCAGCGCGCGCAGCAAGGTACTGACCAGCAGGGTGCAGGCGACCACCAGGGTCAGCGCCGTACCCAGCGAGAGCAGCGTTGCCCGCAATGGCGAATCCGGCCGGTGCAGATTGGCCAGGGCCAGGCGCCGGGCGAAATGGCGCTCGGCAAAGCCGCCGTTCTCCAGGGCTCGAGCAGCGCGCTGCAAGCCCTTGATCAGCCCTTCCAGCAGGCCCCAGAGCACGACCAAGGCGAGCAGAAACAGCAAGCCGAGCTGCGACGAGGGCAACCAGAGCAGCAAGGCGGCAATGTAAACAGCCAGCAGCCCATAGCTGGCCATGCGCCAACTGCGCGGCTCATGGCTGGCGGCCTGGACCTGGCCGCGGAACAACCCGGCCGGTGACGCCGCAAGCGCTCTGGCCAGGGCCGGTAGCGCGAAGACGTAGGCGGTCAATAGCGCAAACAGCCAGCTGAGGAGCAAGGGCAGGACATACTGCACTAGCCACGGGCCAGGCCCAGCAGCTGCAGACACCGCAAAGGCATCGCCGGCCAGACTCAAGGCCAGCGCAGACAGCGCCAAGCCGATCGCGCCACCGATAAGCCCAGCCAGGCTGCCGAGGATGCCGATCTGTAACAGATAGATGGCGACCAGCGGCCTGCGCCGCAAACCCAGGGTCTGCAGCGTGGCAATGCTGCCGAGCTTGTCATCCAGATAGGCATGGATGCTGTTGGCGACACCCAGGCCGCCGATGAACAGTGTGGTGAAGGCGATCAGAATCAGCGCCGTGGCAATCTGGTCCAGTCGTTCGGCCAGGCGTTCGCTGCGCTCGGCAAAGGTGGTGGTGTCCCAGCGAGTATCGGGAAAGGCCTGCTCGAATTCGCTCAGCCACAGGTCCAGGTCGCGGTCGGTCTGCACCCGGTATTCATAGTCGACGCGGCTGCCGGGCTGGATCAGTCCAGTGGCCTGCAGCGCCTCTTCGGAAATCATGATCGGCAAGCCGCGCCAGTTGGCATTCAGGCTGCGGTCAGGCTGGGCCTGGATCAGGCCGCTGATACGAAAGGTCGCGGCGCCCAGCTGCAGCTGATCGCCAATGGTCTGGCCCAGGCGCTCAGCCAGCAGGGGATCGATAATGGCGCCCCAATGGCCATCTTTTTGTGCAGTGAGCTGCGCACGGGGTTGCGCTGGCGTCAGTTGCAGCTCGCCATACAGCGGGTAGGCGGCATCCGGAATCAGTATCTCGGCGCGGAAGAAGTGCTCGCCGTTGGCGTCGCTGACCATGGTGTCGAGCTCGCGCACCAGCGAGAGACTGCCCGTGCCGCGGATCCATTCCAGCACATCAGCGGGCAGCGGCTGATTGGCATCCAGCTCGACATCGCCGCCCAGCAGCGCGCGGGTATCGGACAGCAGACTCTGCTCGATGACCCGGTACAGGCTGGCCGTGGCCGCGACCAGCGTGACGCCGAGGATCAGGCAGGCGAGAAAGATCTTGAGCACCGAGATACGTGAGCGCAGATCGGTGAGCGCGAATCTGAGCATCCACAGCGCTTGGTTGGCAGCCTTAGAGCGCATGCAGGCGCCCGGCATCCATTCTGACTCGGTGCTGGCAGCGCTCGGCCACGCGTTCGTCGTGGGTCACCAGTACCAGTGTGGACTGGCTTTGCTGGTGCAGGTCGAACAAGAGCGACAGCACCTTCTCGCCGGTTTGCTGGTCCAGGTTGCCGGTGGGTTCATCGCCCAGCAGCAGGCTCGGCTGATGCACCAGCGCCCGTGCAATCGCTACCCGTTGCTGCTCTCCACCGGACAGCTGTGCGGGGTAGTGCTGCAACCGATGGCTCAGCCCGACCGCCTCGAGCATGGCCAGGGCACGCTCACGGGCATTGGCCTGGCCGGCAATGTCCAGCGGCAGGCTGACGTTGCCCAGCGCACTGAGCCCCGGCAGCAGATGAAAGGACTGGAAGATGATGCCCAGGTGCGCACTGCGCCAGTCGGCCAGCGCATTGGAATCCATGTCGCTTAGGCGCTGGCTGCCAACCAAAATCTCGCCCTGATCCGGACGCTCCAAACCGGAGAGCAGCAGCAGAAGAGAGGTCTTGCCACTGCCGGAGGGGCCGGTAATCGCCAGTGACTCACCGGGCGGCACCCTGAGTGAAGCGTTGCTGAGCACCGCGACGGTGCCTGACTCTGTGGGGTAGCTGAGGTGAATGCCGCTCATTTGCACGCTGGTGGACACAGGGGCTCCTTTGGTTATCTGGCTGTTTACGGGGTTTCAGAGGGTTGGCTCGACGCCGCGCTGGGCTCCCCGACTGCATACTCTTTGGGAAAGCGGCGGATCAGCAGCGTCAAGCCAAAGCCTATCGACAGCACTAGGAAGGTAAAGCTGAACGCGACGGTGAAGCCCCCGGTGGTTTCGATCATCCAGCCGGCAATGGCGGGGCCGAGGAATTGTCCAAACGCAAAGAACAGGGTCGCAAAACTGAACGCGATGGGGATATAACGGGGTGCCACCTGATCGGTCGCGCTGGTCTGGATCATCGCAAACAAGCCGTTGAGCGACGCCCCCATGACCAGAAAGTGGAAGAAGAAGTAAGGCAGGGTCTGACTGATCAGCGGCAACGCCATGGCCACGATCACCAGGAAGATGCACATCGCCAGTGCGTTGCCCCGGCCCGAGAAGTCAGACACCCAGCCCCATAGCGGGCCTGCGGCGATGGACAACAGGCCCATCATGGCCATATAGCGTCCTGCGATGGCCTCGCTGTGGCCGGTTTCGACCATAAAACTGACCATGAACACCGTCTGAATGATATAGCCCAGGCCAATGATGCCGTAGGTGGTGGCCACGATCAGTACCCGGGGGTTACGGTAGATCAGCCACTTTTCATCCGATGGCAGATTACCGGCAGCGCTGGCCTTAGCCTCCGGGGGATTGCGTACGAACAGAGCGATCAAGGTTGCCACCAATAGCGTTGCGCCGGCAAACATGCCCCAACTGACCCGCCAACCCTGCTCGCCGAACGCGGAGAGCAGATAAGGCACCAGTACGCCGGCGACCAGAATGCCCATACCCACACCGCTGGTCATGCAGCCGATCACCAGACCGCGTTTCTCGGGAAACCAGGTAGCCAGCAGGGCGACCATGGGTGCAAACGCAAAGGCGGTACCAAAACCCAGCACCCCCATGAGCAGCGTTATCAGCCAGATATTCGCAGCAAAAGCCAGGCCGACAAACCCCACCGTCACCGTGAGCATGCCAAACAGGATCGAAGCCTTGGCTCCCCAGCGGGCCGCCGCCAGGCCGCCGGCCAGGACGAAGCAGACATAACACAAGGCGGTAACTGTGCTGAGAATGCCCGCCTGCTGGTAGGACAACCCGAGGTCTGTGCGCATCGCTGGCAGGATCAGGCCGTAAGCCAGGCGGGCAAAGCCGATCACCACCAGGGAGGTAAGGGTGCCGCACAGCACGGTAATCACCATATTCGGGCGGTTGGCATTCTGGGACATCGGGGCTCCATAGGGTCTGGCTGGTGGTCTGGCGCTTGGCCGCGGCTTAGGTTAGCAGTTATCCGGGATGTATGGCCTTCCCGGTATCCTTACTCTGCCCCAACTGTTGGTCTGAAAGCGGGGCGAGCTATCGATTGCGACCCTTGACCAATTCCTTTTGCAGGGCTGCGATGTCTTTACTTGCCTGGAGTACTGACAAATCCGGATCGGCCTTGCCGGTGCGACCAAGCCGGTCGATCTGGGCGTAGAACCAATACTGCACGGCAAAGGTGGCCATGGCTTTGAGGGCGTTGATCTTGCCGAGAAAGGCCAGCCAGCTGGGGAACAGGGCCAGGTGTTTTTCGTAGCGTGGCAGCTCTTCAAGACCTGCAAGCAGCTGCGCGGGGGCGTCGGTCATGACGCACATCGGGCGGCCCAGGCCGATCAGGTCAGCGGCGCCGCTGTCCAGTGCCTGTTGCATGGCCGCTTTCTGACGGAAGCCGCCGGTGACCATCAACGGCACCGAGACCTTGGCGCGCATCGCCATGGCAAAGTCGACAAAGTAGGCTTCGCGTTGCTGGGTGGATTGGGCCACCGCCTGCGGCTCTTCTGCTTCAATACCCTCGACACCGAGCAATTTGGGTTGCTCGTAGGTGCCGCCGGAGATTTCGATCAGGTCGACGCTGGCCTGTTCCAGCCATTCGACTACCTGCAGGCTGTCTTCGAAGTCGAACCCGCCTTTCTGGAAGTCGGCACTGTTCAGCTTTACTGATACCGGGAAGTCGGCTCCGACGGCCTTGCGTACTGCCGCGACGGTATCCATCAGCACCCGGGCACGGTTCGCCAGGGAGCCGCCGTATTCATCGCTGCGCTTATTGCTGCGCGGACTGAGGAACTGGGACAGCAAATAGCCGTGGGCGGCATGCACCTGCACGCCAGTAAAACCGGCGGCCTTGACCGCGGCGGCGCACTGGGCGAAGCGGCGCACGATCTCGACTATTTCATCCTTCTCCAGTGCTATCGGCTCTCCGAACTGGCCGCCGGGCAGGCCCAGCTTTATCGGCGAGGGTGCCTTGGGGTGCGGGTTGATCATCTTCATGGTTTGCCGGCCGGCATGGCTTATCTGCGCCCAGAAGTGGTTGCCATTGCGCGTGGCGGCTTGTGCCCAGCTACGCAGCGCGGCCTGCATGGCGGCGTCGGGCTCTCGGTCGATAATGACGTTGCCGGGGCGTTCCAGATGGTCGCGGTCGATCTGGATATTGCCCGAGAGAAGCATGCCTGCGCCCCCATCGCTCCACAGGCCATATAGCCGTTCCAGTTCCGGGGTAGGAACGCCAGCGGGCGTCGCCAGGCCTTCGGTCATCGCGGCCTTGGCAAAGCGGTTGGGAATGATGGCGCCGCAGGGGAGGGTGAGGGTGTCGGCAAGGGATTTGCTCATGGTGTTCTCTTGTTTTTATTGGTGACGGTAGCGGGGAGTGTATCCGGTTTATTGGTGGGTGTTTTGTCCATCAAAGCTGCGTATCCGTTGTCTCCTCCGGAAGCGACCTTGCGTGGCACCGTGACTATGGATGTCACGGATTTTGAACGGGACCCTGCAGAGGCGCGCGAGGACCAGGATGGTAATCGGCAGACTGTATCGGTAACCCCCCGGAGCATCCGTGAAAATACCCGCCAAGGCCCACTCCATGCGGGTGAATGTATGCATAACGGAATCTTTAAGGACGTCGTCGGGCGCCTGGCACGACTAGCTGAAAACCCGATGCGGGGTAATCGCCCAGAGGGTGATATTCAATTTGATGAACTCAACCATTCGCGGAGAGAAGGATGAGTTGCTGCTGACTGTCACGCTCAGGTAGACATCCGAGACTCAATGCTCTTCCACACTAAATCACCGCCAGGGCAGCAGGTGCTGCGGCCAGAAGGTTTCGCCCATCCGCCGCCCGCTGGTGCTGGCAAGCAGGGGCACGGATGGCAGCCGCATGGCGGCCAGCGTTGCGCCGATCAGCTTGAGGCTGTGTCTGCGCGTGATGCGATGCTTCATTGTGGCGCCTCTACATGCCCCCCAAAGCCGGCGCGCATGGCCGAGAGCAGCTTGTCGCCATAGGTTGTATTCTGCCGGCTGCGATAGCGAGCGAAGAGCGCGGCGGACAGAACATAGGCGGGCACCGCTTCCTCCATTGCGGCGTCAATCGTCCACTGGCCTTCCCCGGAGTCGGCAACCTGTCCCGAATACTCGGAAAGATCATGGTCATAGGTGAGAGCCGAGGCGCAGAGGTCGAGCAGCCAGGATGAGATGACGCTGCCGCGCCGCCAAACCTCGGCTACTTCCGCCAAATCAATATCGAACCGCTCCTCCTGGATGAGGTCTTTCGAGGCCCTGCCTTTGAGGATGTCGAAGCCTTCGGCGTACGCCTGCATCAAGCCATATTCAATGCCGTTGTGGACCATTTTGACAAAATGACCTGCCCCTGCGAGTCCAGCATGAATGTAGCCGCGCTCGGCTGTTTGCCGCGGGCCACTGCGGCCGGGGGTTCTGCCCAACGGGCCAGGCCCTGGGGCGAGGGTGTCGAATAGCGGAGCAAGCTGCTCAAGGGTTCGCGCTTCGCCGCCAATCATCATGCAATAGCCGCGCTCCAATCCCCATACCCCGCCTGAGGTGCCGACATCGACGTAGTGGAGGTCGATTGCCGCGCAGGCCTTGGCCCGGCGTATATCATCCTTGTAGAAGCTGTTTCCGCCGTCGATGATAATGTCGCCAGGGCTAGCAAGGGCGATTAACGCCTTGATCGTACTTTCTGTGGGCAGGCCCGCGGGGAGCATGACCCAGAAAACCCGCGGTGCCTGCATCCTGGAGACCAGTTCTTCGAGCGACGGCGCAGGGGTCACACCTTCGCCCGCGAGCGTGGCTAGCACCGTTGTATTGGCATCGAAACCGACAATCTCGTGACCGCCGCGGATCAGGCGGCGGGCGATATTGGCGCCCATACGACCCAGACCTATTATTGCGAGGCGCATTATCTTTACTCCTGAGTGCCGCTGGTTGAGCGTCCAATCACAACTATAGACCAGTTGAACATAGCGGCACTCTGACGAACGGTTGATCCGCAGGATGTCGTCTCGCCATTCCTAGAAATCAGGCGTAGGATCATTGCTTCAAGCTGCGCATGCAGGGCCACTACTGGTACTACCGCATTCAGTTCTTGACCGGGTTTTTGACATGCCGGCTCCATACCCTCACGGTTTATTGGAGGATGTCATGAACACCTACTTACGCTTTGCGATTCTCGCCGCATCATTGAGTGTGCCTCTTCCCGCCAGCGCCGGGGACGCGGTTGGCGTGGTTAATTTCCAGGCCAACTGTGCCGAGCATCTGCGCCCTGATGTCGACCACGCCCTGGGCATGATGCATCACATGATGTACACCCAGGCGCTGGCTGAGTTCGACTCCATTAGCCAAAAGGCCCCTGGCTGCGCTGCAGCGCATTGGGGCCTCGCCACTTCTCTGTTGCAGCCATTGTGGGGCACAACGCCGAGTCCGGCAGAAATCGCCCGGGGCAGGGAGGCCATTGGCAAAGCCCGGGAAGCGGCTGAAGATGAGCGGGAAAAGCTGCTGATCGAGGCGACGGCGGCTTTCTTCGAACCCGAGACCGAGCAGGTTCGGGAGCGCCTGTCGGGCTGGATAGTCGGCATGGAAAAAGCCTACCAGGCCTTTCCGGAGGATCTCAACGTGGCCACGCTGTATGCCCTTTCACGCCTGACACTCGCGCTTTCCGCCGATGACCCGCAAGCCCTGCATGATGAGGCCGAGCACGTTCTGCGGACGGCCTGGGAAACCGAACCCAACCATCCGGGCGCTGTGCATTACAGCATTCATGCCACCGATGCGGATGGCCGTGCTGAACATGCCACTGAGATAGTGGACTCCTACGCAGAAATTGCCCCCGATGTTCCGCATGCCCTGCATATGCCTTCTCACATCTATGTGCGGCTTGGTGATTGGCCGCGCACGATTGAATGGAACCGCCGGTCTGCTGACGTTGCGCGAAATAATAAAGAAGGTGATGCCTTATCGTTTCACTATATCCACGCTGTGGACTATCAGGTT
>JAWOGT010000051.1:0-5672 GCA_046496585.1 Halopseudomonas sp. | reverse complement strand
TCCGTGATGCTGGGAAAGACGAACAGGTCCGCGCTGGCATAGGCCTGGGCCAGTGGCTGGCCCTTCAGGGTGCCGGTAAATATCGCATCGGGCAATTGGCGCTGCAACACTGCTCGGGACGGGCCATCGCCCACGATGACCAGCCGCAAGCGTTGCGCGCCAGGCGTCTGCGCTCGTTGCAGGCGGCCCCAGGCCTGTACCAGCAGCGCCAGGTTCTTTTCCGCGGCGAGGCGGCCGACGTGCAGCAAGACCAGATCGTCTGCGGCCACTTGCCAACTGGCACGTATCGCCTGATTACGGTGGGCTGGATGAAAGCGTTCGCAGTCGACCCCGCGGCCCAGCAGCGCCAGATTCTGCAGGCCGGCGCGCATCAGTGCGCGCTGCTGGCTGGGGCTGGCGGTCAGCGTTAGCTGGGCACGGCTATGGAACCAGCGCAGGTAGTTCATCATGGGTTTGTGCAGCAGGCTGAGGCCGTAGTGATCACTGTATTGCTGAAAATTGGTATGAAAGCCGCTGATCACCGGAATACCCATGCGCCGCGCCACCCGTAGCGCTGACCAGCCCAGCGGTCCTTCGGTGGCCAGGTAGACAGCGTCGGGTCGTGCATGGCGCCACAGGCGCTGCAGTTTGCCGCTGGCCGGCAGCCCCCATTGCAGCTCGGGATAGCCAGGGATGGGTAGTCCGCGTACGCGCAGCTCGCTGAACATGCCGCCTGACTCGGAGCCCATTGCTTCTCCGGCTTGGGCCGGGCGGATCAGTTGCACCGCATGCTGTCGCAGTAACAGGCCCTCGGTGAGGCGGCCAAGGGTATTGGCAACACCGTTGATTTGCGGTGCGTAGGTTTCAGTGACCAGCGCAAAACGCTGGTGTACAGCCGGGGTTTCGATCATCCCGCCATTGTCATGGGGGTTGGTGATTACTTTATGACCGCCGCGTGACGGTTTTATGGCAGCGCACGGGGCCGTTCACGAATCCACAACAGCGTCGAGCCCGCCACCGCTGCTGGCATGACCAGCAGGTTGACCAACGGGATCAGCATGCCGACATAGACCGGCAAGCCGAAGCCCAGCGCCAGCGCGCGCCGGCCGCGCATCCAGCGCAGCAGGTCGATAAAGCTGACCTGATCATTGTCGGCCTGGTAGTCGATGTATTGCACGGCCATCATCCACACGCCGAACAGCAGCAGAAGGGGGGAGGCGAGCAGATTGACTACCGGGACCAGTGTCAGCAGCAACAGCCCGGCCAGGCGCGGCAGGTAATAGCTGATCTTGCGCAGTTCGCGGCCCAGGCTACGGGGTATCACCAGGAGGATGTCCCGATAGCCTGTGGGTGGGCTGACCTCGCCGCGCTCCTGTTCGGCAATTTTCTCGGCTAAAAAGCCATAGAACGGCGAGGCGATCAGATTGGCGACCACGCTGAAGCCGAAAAACAGCACGACCAGCACCACCAGCGCGAACAGCGGCCACAGCAGCCACTCAACAAAGGCTAGCCAGGCCGGCAGGCTGTCCATCAAGCGTGCCATGAGCAGATTGAACTGGGTTACACCCCAGCCGATCAGCGCGATAAAGACGCCCAGGTTGAGAATCAGCGGTATGACCAGAAAGCGTTTGAGTCCAGGCTGGCGGATTCTCTTCCAGCCTTCTCGCAGGTAATCGGGGCCGCGCATCGGGGGAAAGGTCTGTGCCATTAAGTCTGTACCATTGGTTAGAGTCCTGACGAGTGCAGTCCCGGCCAGGCCCGGGCGGGACTGCACTAGCACTGCATTGGCACTATACCTGCACTATAGGGGTAAACTATCCGGCTGATACAGGCTTTGCCATGTTCAAATTCCGAGCGCTGCCCTACCATGCGCTCAGTCAAAATCCTGCACTGCACGGGGATCCCTGGTTTTCTTGTTCGCACCGCCAGCGCGGTGTTCTGGAGGCAGTATGTCTGAAGTACGTCACACCCGGTTGATCATCCTGGGTTCCGGCCCTGCTGGCTACAGCGCTGCGGTCTACGCGGCACGGGCCAATCTCAAGCCAGTGCTGATCACGGGTATGCAAATGGGCGGCCAGTTGACCACCACCACCGAGGTCGATAACTGGCCGGGCGATGTTGAAGGCCTGCAGGGTCCGGCGTTGATGGAGCGTATGCGTGAGCATGCCGAGCGCTTCGAGACGGAAATCATCTTCGACCATATCAACAAGGTCGATCTGAGCAAACGCCCGTTCAGCCTCTGGGGCGATCAGGGTGAATACCAGTGCGATGCGCTGATTATCGCCACCGGCGCTTCGGCGCAATACCTGGGTTTGCCCTCGGAAGAGGCCTTCATGGGTAAAGGCGTGTCGGCGTGTGCGACCTGTGACGGGTTCTTTTACCGCAATCAGGATGTCGCGGTGATCGGTGGCGGCAACACGGCGGTTGAAGAAGCGCTGTACCTGGCCAATATTGCCAGGAAAGTCACCCTGGTCCATCGGCGCGATACCTTTCGCGCCGAGAAGATCCTGATCGACAAGCTGATGGCCCGGGTTGCCGAGGGCAAGATCGAGCTCAAGCTTAACGCCACGCTGGATGAAGTGCTGGGCGATGCCATGGGTGTTACCGGTATGCGCATCGCGCTGAATGCCGGGGGTAGCGAAGAGCTGAAGCTGATGGGTGTGTTCATCGCCATCGGCCACAAACCCAACACCGATCTGTTCGCCGGGCAGCTGGACATGCACAACGGTTACCTGAAAGTGCAAAGCGGCACCGAAGGCAATGCCACGGCGACGAATGTGCCGGGCGTGTTCGCCGCGGGTGATGTAGCTGATCATATCTACCGTCAGGCGATAACTTCTGCCGGTGCCGGTTGTATGGCGGCGCTGGATACGGAGCGTTATCTCGACGAACTTTAAGCCCGAATTGAGAGTCAGTGATGAGGGCCGGGGAGTTGGCGTCGTGCGGTCGACATCGCCGACGTGCCGGGTCATTTGCGTCATCAGCTTCGAGATATTCGCGATTGTTTCCTGATGCAGGTTAGACTGATAATCGGTCTGCCTGCCCCTGTGCGGCAAACGGTGGCCTTTCAGGCCTTGATCTTTTTTAAGGAGTTTTCATGAAAATTCGTTCTGTAGTTCTCGCTGCGAGTTTGATCGGTTTTTCTGCAGTGGCCTCTGCTTCCAGCTTTATCGGTACCACCAATGCGATAGGTTCCATCCTGGCCAATACGGCTCAAGCGTTAGGTGACAGCACTGCCTCCACCTTTGGCTCAGACAAGGTCGTGTTGCAAGCCCGTGAAGATGCCGCCAGTTTCGTGGGTAGCAACGGTGATCTGCGCGGCGTTAATCTTGAGGCGGCTCTAGGCCATATTCGCCACCAGATGCCAGAGCTGCAAGCCAGCGACATGCAACTGGCCGAGGCTATTCTGGCATTGTGATTACTGCCCTAGACGCCCGGTCTGATCAGGGCGCCAGCTCCATTGTGCTGTGACATGCGCCCCGCCCTCTGGCGGGGCGTAGCTTTGTTGGCCATGGCGCTGAGCGTGGCGTTGTCGCTGTGGATCCCTGTTGCCCATTCGGCACTGACTGTGCAACTGGATCAGGCTGGCTTGAACGCTGGGCAGCGCCAAGCCAGTCGGCAGCTGCTTGATGCGGCACTCGAGGCATTACCACCCCAGCTGGTGGCGCAGCTGGACCGCGATATCGAGGTGCGTTGGTCGTCTCGTCTACCCGAAAGCGTCATGGGCCGGGCGCGTTTTGACGGTCACATACTGCTCAATCAGCGTTGGCTCGATGCGCTGGTGCAGGCGGATGATCAGGCCCTGCCGGCCGGTCGCCAGCACGCCACCTTGCAACGGGAATTGCAGGCCACACTGATACACGAGCTGGCGCATTTTTACGATCGGGGTCAGTTCTGGTCTGCTGACGAGCGTGGGCTGACGCGTCTATGCGGCCAGCAGCGCAGCAGTCTCGGCCCGGTGGGTTTGCCCGCAGCGTGCAAGGGCCAATCCCAGCGGCGCTTTACCCTCAGTGACGACCCCAGGCTGCTGGAGCTCGCCGGCTGGCCTGCGCGTATCGGTGGCCGCGGAGAGGTAGAACTGCAGAATGATCAGTACCTGCGTACGCCGGATGCTTACGAGCTGAGCAATCCGCGCGAGTTCGTCGCAGTCAATCTTGAGTATTTTCTGCTCGATCCTGAATATCGCTGCCGGCGACCGGCTTTGCATGACTATTTCACGGACCACTTTGGCTGGGCGCCCAGCGATTCGGCCGACTGCGCTCCAGGCTTGTCCTTTGTCAATGGGGGCATGGACCTCAACCGGCCGGCCTTGGGACAGCTCGACCCGGAGCGTATCTACCAGGTGCATTATCTGCTGGCCGAGCCGGACGGCGCCTTGGTCAGCCGTTGGGGGCACAGCATGCTGCGGGTGGTCATGTGTGCGCCCGGCCGGCCGCTGGGGCCAGAGTGCCTGATGGATCTGGAGCATCATCTGGTGTTGTCGTTTCGCGCCTTCGTTGATGACGTTCAGCTATCCAGTTGGGATGGCCTGACCGGCGCTTATCCGTCGCGCTTGTTCATGCTGCCGTTGCATCAGGTGGTGGATGAATACACCAAGGTCGAGTTGCGCTCGCTGCAATCGCTGCCCCTGCGCTTGACCCGTGAGCAGCAGATCAGCCTGGTTCAGCGCGCCGCCGAGATGCACTGGGGCTACGACGGCACCTATTACTTCGTCAGCAACAACTGCGCGGTTGAGACGCTGAAGCTGTTACGCAGCGGTACTGATCGCCTCGATATTCGCCGCATGGAAACCGTCACCCCTACCGGGCTGCGGGCGCTGCTCAAGCATGCCGGTCTGGTCGACGAGTCGGTCGTGCAGGATCAGGCGGAAGCCCTGCGTCAGGGCTATTACTTCGATTCCTACCGTGAACGTTATCAACTGATGTTCCGCTTGGCCCGCGAGCGCCTGAATCTGCCGCAGCAACAGGTCGAGGAGTGGCTGGCGCTAGCGCCCCGGGAGCGGCAATCCTGGTTCAGCCGTGCGGACTATCGCACTGCGGCGGCCCTACTGCTGCTCGAACAGGCCGCGTTAAGGCGCCAGGTAATGTTGATCAAACACGAGTTGAAGGACCGCTATGTGTCTGGCCGGCGCATGGACGATGCGGCCCTGAACGAGACCGGGGATCTTATGCTCCAGTTGTTGCGCGATAGCGACTTTCTCAGTCGCCCAGCAGAGTTGCTGAAGACCGGCTATGGCCTGCCGCAGCGCCAGGAAAGGCGGCAGTTGCAGCACATCACTGACGAGCGTCAGCAGGGTTTGCATGGGCTGGCGGTGTTGCTGGATGAACGTGCGCTGGAGATGATCAGTGTTGAGCACCGCAGCGCGGTAGAAGCTAGCCAGCAGAATATCGAGCAGTTGGGTGCGCAGTTGCGTCAGTTGCACCTGGAGTCTGGCGGGTTAGTGTTGCCGTAGGGTGAGGAGGTCTTTATAGCGCAGGCAATAAAAAACCAGCCCTAGGCTGGTTTTTCTCACTGTCCGTGCTGTTTTGCAGCCATCTGCATGTTGCAGATGGTGCCTCGAGGGAGAATCGAACTCCCACTCTGTCACCAGAAACGGATTTTGAATCCGCCGCGTCTACCAATTCCGCCATCGAGGCTTTGCGCTTCAAGCAAGCCGGCGCGGAGTATACGAATCGGATACGGGCAAGGTCAAT
>JAWOGT010000032.1:0-4648 GCA_046496585.1 Halopseudomonas sp. | reverse complement strand
CCATGCTTACCCTCCTAGAATAGTCGTGTAGTCCTCAGTCCTTAGTCAAGGAGTCCTCAGACGCGGCATCTGCCAAACCTAATAGCTGGTGCGCAGCACGAGCGGGAGATAGATGGCGTAGTATCGACCGGTATCACCAGTGCCGTGATAGACGAAGGCCCTGCCGCGTTTGTTATCACCTTCTGTCTTGTACTCCGGCGCGCCGACGATAAGATCGACGTATCCGTCGTCGTTCACGTCGCCGGCCGTGCCGGCAGAGAACCCATAGAACGTTTCGGATTTGTTGCTCTTGCTCGACAGCAAGGAAAAACCCACCACGTTGAAGTGCGCAGGCCTGATCACCCTGGCCATGCCCAGGCCGATCGCAGCATTGCCCGATAGGTTAACGGCCCGCTGCCACAGGCGAGTCATCTGGTCCTGGGGGAAGCGCGCGTCGGGATCGGACAGCAGCGAATAATCCAGCCCCAGATCAGCGAACAGCTGCGACCCGCTCAGGCCTTCGAGTTCCAACGCCTGGGTGATGGCCGTCGCCCAACTCGATGAGGTAGTGCGTTCAGGGTAAGACATAGACCTCTCTGGGCACAGTCAACCGGTGCTGCGCTCTGTTATAAGTCAATCAGGCCAACCATAGACACACCAGCCGCAAAAAACCATGGCAGAACAAAACGCTGGCTTTGGCACACCCGGTCATAGGTAGGTACAGGGTTGCTGACTACTCTATACTGCGATAATAACCCAGTTACCGGAGAAACAGCATGACTCAGCAGAGTGCCGGCACGCAGACGCCGATCCCCACGTTTCATTCGTTCGCCGAGTTTTATCCCTATTATCTGGGTGAGCACCTGAATGACACCAGCCGGCGCCTGCACTATGTCGGCAGCCTGCTGGTGCTCGGTATCCTCGCCCTGGTGCTGCTCACCCAGAGTTGGTGGTGGCTGTTGGCGCTGCCGGTGGCCGGCTACGGATTCGCCTGGGCCGGACACTTCTTTTTCGAGAAGAACAGGCCTGCCACCTTCAAATATCCACTCTACAGTTTCATGGGCGACTGGGTCATGCTCAAGGACGCGCTCACCGGGCGGATTCGCTTCTAACCAGCCGAGCTTGCCTGGAGGCCCGGGCAACGGCTGAAGGATTGTCAGGCATGCGACAGTCAGTAACCCATCAGCCAGTTAAGATCATTGACCTACCGATCCATTGAGCGACAGACCTACGGAGAGCCACCATGGGCCAGCAACCAGCGGCTAAAGAGCAAGCCACATTCCGCGCCATGCAGGAAGGCACACCCGAGGACTGGGCGACGATTTCAAGCCACTTCAAAACCTTTTCGAGCGCCTTGCCCGATCGCATTCTGACGCACCTCACATTGCTTGACGGCGACTACGGCGGATTTCCGATTGACCGCTTGCAGCACTCCCTGCAAACCGCCACACGTGCTTATCGTGACGGCCAGGACGAGGAGTACATCGTCTGTGCGCTGCTGCATGATATCGGCGACACACTCGGCTCATTCAACCATCCGGATATCGCCGCCGCTATCCTCAAACCCTTCGTTTCCGCGGAAAACCTGTGGATGGTCGAGAAGCACGGCGTCTTCCAGGGCTACTATTTTTTCCATCATTTGGGTATGGATCGACACCTGCGCGACCAGTTCAAGGACCACCCCTTGTACCAGCGGACTGCCGAATTCTGCGCGCTTTACGATGCCACCTCCTTTGATCCGGACTACCCAGCTGAAGCGCTGTCGTTCTTCGAGCCGATGCTGCGCCGGGTATTCGCGCGGCCCAAGCAATCGATCTACCAGGCCGTCAGCGAAGCCTGAGGCTCAAGCCCGGCCTCCCCGGCCGCGCGGCCTGTGGCGTGGGAAAATCTGCGTTATTTTCGGTTTCCCTGACTGGTGATGCAGTTTATGATCAGCCGTTAATCGCTCGGCTGATCCGCTGGGGTGCTGGACACATTGCCAGCTGCGGTACTCGAACGCAGATCAGTCGTGGCCAGCCAACAGGCCAGGGAAGGACTGATCATGCTGTTCAACAACCGCGTAAAACCGGTCAGAGCGCCCTTGGAAGGCTACCATTCCAGGGTGCTGGCCTACCTGTGCGTCGCCATCACCTTCACTGCACTGGCTCTGGACAACGGCATTACCCTGCTCTATGTCGGCGTCATCAGTTATGCGCTGATCTATCCGCATATCGTCCGCATCAGTGTTGCTCGACTGGAAAACCTGCGGCCGCTGCACAGCCGCCTGGCGCTACTTGCGCTTGATGGTCTGCATACCGGCCTGTTTATCACCCTGTGCCAGTTCAATGCGGTAGCCAGCATGGTCTTTACCCTGCTGATCAGCTTTGCCAGCATTATTATCGGCGGCCCCGTGTTCATGCTGACGGCCTGGCTTGTGGTGCTTCTGGGGCTGCTGCTATCGGCCGCCCTGCTAGCACCGCAGATCGTCCTGAGCAGCTCAACACCGGTCGCTATCAGCGCCCTGCTCAGTGGCGGGGCCTTCATGCTGATCATGGCCGCTTTTGTTTACCGCCAGGGACGCAGCCTGGAACAAGCGCAAAAGCTGATCCGCGCCGAACAGGAGAAAACCAATCGTCTGGCCACCAACCTGTCGAAATACCTGTCGCCCCAGGTCTGGGAATCGATCTTTTCCGGCAAGCAGAGCGTGCAGCTGGAAACCAAGCGCAAAAAACTCACGGTGTTTTTCTCCGATATTCGCGGCTTCACCGAATTGGCCGAGGAAATGGAAGCCGAGGCACTCACCGACCTGCTGAATAATTATCTCAATGAAATGTCGCGCATCGCGCTGCACTACGGCGGCACCATCGACAAGTTTATCGGCGACTGCGTGATGATCTTCTTCGGCGACCCGGTCAGCCTGGGCGCCAAGCAGGATGCACAAGCCGCCGTAGCCATGGCCATAGCGATGCGCAAACATATGAAGGTGTTGGGCCAGCAGTGGCGCAGCAAGGGCATTACTCGCCCGCTGGAAATCCGCATGGGATTAAGCACCGGTTACTGCACAGTAGGCAATTTTGGCGCCAATACCCGCATGGACTACACCATCATTGGTCGCGAAGTGAACCTCGCCAGCCGCCTGGAAAGCGCCGCTGATCCGGGTGAGATTCTCATCCCCCATGAGACCTTTTCTCTGGTCAAGGATCTGGTCATGTGCCGCGACAAGGGGCAGGTGTCGGTCAAAGGCTTTTCTCGCCCGGTACAGATTTATCAGGTGGTCGGGCTGCGGCGTGACCTGGGCGCGGCCCCGACCTTTGTCGAGCATGAAAAGCCCGGTTTCTCGATGTATCTGGATACCAACGGCATCCGCAATTACGACAAGGACGAGATCGTCAAGTCACTGGAAACGGCAGCCCGCAAGCTGCGCGACAAGGTGATCATCTAGGCTGTTGCTGCCGCGGCAGACCTTGCCGGCAGCTCGGCAGCGAGCGCATCGGTCCAGGCATAGAGTTCGATGCGGCCGTCAGCATGCTCGATCAGGGCCGTGCAGGATTCAACCCAATCACCACAGTTGTGATAAGTAATGCCGTTGACCTGGCGGATTTCCGCATGATGTATATGCCCGCAGACCACGCCCTGGTAATCACGCTTGACGCACTCGTGCGCTACCGCGTCCTCAAAATCACTGATGAAGCTGACCGCTTTCTTGACTTTATATTTGAGGTACGACGATAGCGACCAATAGCCGTAGCCATAGCGCGCGCGCCAGTGATTGAGCCAGCGATTGAGCGTCAGGCTGAACTCGTAGGCGTGGTCCCCAAGAAACGCCAGCCAACGGTGGCAGCGGGTAATCACATCAAACTGATCGCCATGAATGACCAGCAAGCGGCGCCCATCCAGGGTCTGATGCTCCGCCTCGTCGACCAGTTGAATGTTGCCCAGTTCAAGATTGGCGTAGCGGCGCAGAAACTCGTCATGGTTGCCGGTCACATAGGTAACCCGCGTCCCGCGCTTGCTCATGGTCAACACCCGGCGCAGCACGTTGGTGTGCGCTTGAGGCCAGTACATGCTTTTGCGCAGCCGCCAGCCGTCAATGATATCGCCCACCAGGTAGAGGTGATCGCACTCGTATTCCTTGAGAAAGGCGGTCAACTTGTCCGCCTGACAGCCGCGTGTACCAAGGTGAACATCGGAGATCCACAACGTACGCACCCGTTGTTTATTACCCGGCAAATGGGTTTCAGCCTTGGTCATCATCGCATCTCCCTGAGTGGTATTTTCACCATAGGAGCGGGGTCTGACGTTAACGTGACATTCCGATGACCATAGCGTGACACGCTGCTGCTAGGGAGAGTGCAAACGGGGATCATTATTCGGGCGCTGGCTCGTATACAATGTTCGCCCAAGTCCGACCATTTTCTGCGCATCCGAGCTGCCACCATGTTCAAACGTCTGCTACTGCTGCTGCTTATGACCCTCATACCCATTGCCAACGCGGCAGAACTGCGCACCGGCCTGGTGCTGTCGGGCGGCGGCGCGAGGGGGCTGGCGCACATAGGGGTGCTCAAGCAACTGGAAGAAATGAACATTCCCCTTCACGCGATTGCCGGCACCAGCATGGGTGCGGTGATCGGTGGTCTCTATGCTGCGGGCTACAATGCAGATGAAATAGAACAGATTGCCCTGGAGCTGG
>JAWOGT010000294.1:0-9409 GCA_046496585.1 Halopseudomonas sp. | reverse complement strand
CTGGGCCTGATGCTGACCTTGGGTATCAACCTGCAACAGATTGGTCTGATGTTCACCTCCGTGACCAACGCCGGTTTTATTACTGTCCTGTATGTGATTCTGGTGCCAATCTTCGGTCTGTTTATCGGCATGCGGACCAGTCTGGGTACCTGGGGCGGCGCGCTGCTGGCCCTGGTGGGCATGTTGCTGCTGAGCGTCAATGCCGATTACAGCATCGCGCCGGGCGATTGGCTGCAACTGACCGGCGCTGCCTGCTGGGCGATCCACGTGTTGTTGGTCGGCGCGCTTGCCAGCCGTTACGACCCGGTCCGCGTGGCCTTTGCCCAGTTTGTGGTGTGCGCTACAATCAGCCTGGCGCTGGCGCTGCTGTTCGAACCTATCCGCTGGGCAGGCATCGTCCAGGCTGGACCGGCTATTCTGTATGGCGGCCTGCTGGCCGTCGGTGTCGGCTTTACCCTGCAGGTAGTGGCGCAGAAGACTGCGATTGCGTCACACGCGGCGGTTATTCTCAGCCTCGAAGCGGTCTTTGCCGCACTGGCAGGCTGGCTGTTTCTGGACGAGAGCTTGAGCTTGCGCGGCTTTATTGGTTGCTGCCTGATGCTCGCCGGCATGCTGATCGCCCAGTTGGTGCCTATTTACCTCAACCGCCGCCGCAGTCTTGCGCCGGTGCAGCAAGAGCCTGCGGGCCACCACTGATCTGGGCGGACACCCCCAGGTGCTGCGCCAGTCGCTCCCTGGCGGCTAACCCAGGGGTCGCGGCGCAATTGCCGCGCGAGGCCAGATAGGCATCAGTAAACACATCAAAATAATCATTCAATAGATTCGCCGCTGCCGTATCACCCGCCAGACCCAGACACGCCGTAGCCACTTCCACCGTACACAGGTGCTCCTCGCGCGTGGAGCGGCGCAACCGATAACGCGACAACTGCTCCGTGTTCAGACTGAGTACCGGCAACCCCTCCAGCCAGGGGCTTTTGCGGAACATCTTGCGCGCCTGTGTCCAGGTCGCATCCAGAATGATCAGCAAGGGCCGCCTGCCCGAGGCATGCTGCACCGTCTCCAGCACCGGTTGCGTCGCTTGGGCGTACTCCTGAGGGAAAACCACATAAGGCTGCCAGCGCGGATCGCCCAGCAACTCAAGCAATAGCGGATCGACACTGGTGCGCGACCAGACAAAGGCATAGGTATCGGGGATACAGTCGGCAATCAGACGCCCGGTGTTGGTGGGCTTGAGCGGCTCGGATGCGTGCATGATCAGACAGAATCCGGCGTTGCTGTCGAGCGTCGGACGCCAGGCACAGATACAGGCATGCGCGGCCAGCAGGCAGTCCGCGCAGCGCTGCAACCTGGCCCCTCTGGCCTTGAAGGGCCGGGTCGAGGCGGATTTGAGTGCGGCCCGAAGGCGTTCTACAGCATGGGGGGAACTGGCTGACACAGGAAACCTTTGGGTTTAATACTGGCCATGATGACCAACAGGCATTTTGCCATATTTATTCAGGTAGTATTACCAGTCATTCGCGAACGAGTGGGATGCGCCATGGTCGAAGTTCGTGAGACCCTTTTTTGTTGGAGAGAAATCCATGCGTTGGTTGTCCCTACTCGTCGTGTTATGTATTGCCCTGCCCAGTCACGCTGTATCACTGCGCGAATCGCGTCTGCACGACACCCTTAAGCAGGTGGCCAGCCAGAGCAGCGAAGGTACGCCGAGGACCCTTAACGATGATATCGTCGATGAAGGCTACAGCAGCGAAGGCACGGAACTGATCAACCACCTGTCGGTCAACGAAGCCTATGCCGAGCAGTTGCAGCAGGATCCCCTGGTGGTACGCACCCAGTTACAAGCCAGCGTGTGTGCAGACCAGCGTTTCCGCCGCCTGATGGATATGGGTGCAACCCTGACCTATCACTTTGCAATTACCGGCTCCAGCCAGCCGGTACTGACCCACAGCTTTGTCGCCGATCACTGCCAGTCGCTGTAAGCTGATGTATATCAAAAGCCCAGCCAGCTGATAAAGGCACACTGGGCTTTTAACATCACAGGTGTAACCCATATGGCTCTGCTCACCTTTCATGGCGCGGTACAGCAAGTTACCGGTTCCTGCTACCTGCTTGAGGCCAACGGCCGCAAGGTCCTGCTTGAATGCGGTATGACTCAGGGCTTTCGCCGCGAGGAAGCGCATAACCGCAATCGCTTTCCGTTTGATCCGGCGGGCCTGGATGCAGTGGTGATTTCCCATGCGCACCTGGACCACTCAGGACTGCTGCCGAAGCTTGCCGCTGAAGGTTATCGCGGCCCCGTGTTCCTGACAGCAGCCAGCCGATCCCTATTGGAACTCATGCTCAAGGATGCTGCGGGCCTGCAAGAGCGGGATACCGAATGGGAAAACCGCTGGCGCCAGCGCGCCGGCAAGCCACTGCTCGAACCGCTGTACAGCCAGGCTGACGTGGACCGTATCATCAGCCAGTGCCAGCCCCTTGAGCATGAGCAACTGGTCGAGATAACCGAGGGGGTCGAGCTGTGTTTTCACGAGGCTGGCCATATTCTGGGCTCAGCCATCGTCGAGATGCTCATCCACGAGCCACATAATCTGATGCGCCGCCTGGTATTTTCCGGCGACCTGGGCAACAGTTTTTCACCCTTGTTGCATGACCCCAGCGTCATGCGTGAAGCCGATCTGCTGCTGATGGAATCAACCTACGGCGATCGAGACCATCGTCCTTTAGAGGCGACGCTCGACGAATTCAAGGGCATCCTCAAAGACGCTTTTGACGCCGGTGGCAATGTGCTGATTCCCGCCTTCGCGGTAGGGCGGACTCAGGAGCTGCTGTATTACCTGGGCAAGTTCTATCAGGAAGGCGCACTGAAACAACAGGTGGTATTTCTCGACAGCCCCATGGCGATCGCCGCCACGGCCATTTACGATCGCTACCATCACCATTTCAATCTGGATGACAAAACCGCTATCGAACAACGCGGCAAGGGCGACCTGAAACACTGGCTGCCGATCCTCAGATGTACTCAGACAACTGATGAATCGATGGCCATCAACCGCATAGGCAGTGGCGCGATCATTATTGCCGGAGCCGGGATGTGCAATGGCGGGCGCATCGTCCACCATTTCAAACATAATTTGTGGCGTGACAATTGCCACGTGATTTTCCCAGGCTTTCAGGCCAAAGGCACCTTGGGCCGCCGGCTGGTCGATGGCGAAAAACAGGTGCGCATCATTCATCAAAGCCTGGCCGTCAAAGCGCAATTACATACCTTGGGCGGCTTCTCCGCGCATGCCGGGCAATCGCAACTCATCCACTGGCTGAGCCAGTTCGAGCGCAGCCCGGAGATCTACCTGGTGCATGGCGAGCTGGAAAAAAGCCAACAGTTGGCCGCCGCGATCAAGACTCAATTGGGCTGGTTGGCGAGCATTCCCGAGCCCGGCGAGCAAATCGCCTTCTGAAGCCAACCTACAAGTGAGCCATACATGACCGAAGAACTGGACCCCGTAGACTATCTCAGCCGCCACTGGCAAACGGGCGGGACCGGCATTCAGCAGAAGGTCGATGAACTGATTGAGATGAGTGCCGGCCAGAGCGAAAATGCCAGCCTGTACCGTGACATGCTCCTCGATGTGATCCGTATGGCCCAGGCTGACCGCAACCGCTGGGACGCCAAGATCATGCTGTATACCATCCGTGAACTGGAGCAGGCCTTTACCCGGCTGGAGCTGTTCAAGCGCCGGCGCAAGGTCACGGTTTTTGGTTCGGCGCGCACGCCTGCGGACAGCCGCATCTATGCTCTTGCCCGCGACATGGGCAGCATGCTCTCGCGCCATGACTACATGACCATTACCGGGGCTGGGGGCGGCATCATGGCCGCAGCCCACGAAGGCGCGGGGCTGGATAACAGCCTGGGATTTAACATTACGCTGCCGTTCGAGCAGCGTTCAAATGACGTTGTGCACGACACTGATCATGATCTGCCCTTCAAGTTCTTCTTTCTGCGCAAGCTGTTTTTTGTCAAGGAAGCCGATGCGCTGATCCTTTGCCCCGGCGGTTTCGGCACCCTGGATGAAACCCTGGAAGTACTCACACTGATCCAAACCGGCAAAAGCCCGATGGTCCCGGTCGTGCTGCTGGATGTGGCTGAAGGGACCTATTGGGAGGGACTGCTGGCGTTCTTCAGGGAACAGTTGAGTGATCATGGCTATATCCATGAGAGCGATTTCAATCTGATGAAGCTGGCCCATTCGCCCCAGGACGCCATGCAGGAAGTTCTGAATTTCTACAGCAACTATCACTCCGCCAGATGGAGCCAGGGGCGTTATGTGCTGCGCCTGCACCAGCCGCTGACTGAACAGGCCATGGCCCAGATGGGCCGTGACTTTGCAGCCTTGTCGAGTGACGGCAGCTTCAGCCAGGCCCCCTGCGCTACCGGAGAAGAAGATCCAGAGTTGTGCACCCTACCGCGCCTGAGCTTTCCCTTTAACGGGCGAGATCATGGCCGACTACGCGCGCTGATCGACTTTATCAATCGAGCGGAAAATCAGGAAAACCGCGGTACTGCATGAACCGCAGCTGCTTGGCGCGCTCTTTGGGGTCCTGTGCCGGGCCTTCAGGGAAGCGCTTGGCAAAGACCTGTTGGGCCGTGTCTGACCAGTCCCGTTGCAGCGCCTGCAGATGCAGCTCGACAAGATACTCGGCGACGCCGCGCTCACGCAATTCTTCACGCAGACGCTGCGGGCCTATGCCGCGCTGGCTGCGGGCGTGAATGTAGGCTTCACAGAAACGCTCATCACTGAGCAATCCATCTTCCTCAAGTTGATCCAGCGTCGCCGCGCAAATGGCTGCCGAGACACCGCGCTGCTGCAGCTTGCGCAGCATCTCTCGGCGGCTATGCTCACGCCGCGCCAGCAAATCCAGCGCTGTGCGGCGTGCGGCCTGGGGCGTCTCAAGCTGCGTGCGGCCGAACATACCTGACTGGCTTACTTGGCAGCCACGGCAGCCGCGGCAGCACTGGCTTCAGCCTCCGCCTTGGGATTGGCTGGCTTGGGCAGCAACTTGTCACGGATAGCCTTTTCAATCTCTTCGGCAATCGCCTTGTTCTCTTCCATGTACTTGGCGGCATTCGCCTTGCCCTGGCCGATTTTGCTGCCCTTGTAGCTGTACCAGGCACCGGCTTTTTCGATCTCGCCGATCTGCACACCCAGGTCAATGATCTCGGCATTATGGTAGATACCCGAACCGTAGAGAATCTGGAATTCGGCCTGGCGGAATGGCGGCGCAACCTTGTTCTTGACTACCTTGACGCGGGTTTCACTACCCACCACTTCATCGCCTTCCTTCACCGCACCGGTGCGACGGATATCCAGACGCACGGAGGAATAGAATTTCAGCGCATTACCACCGGTGGTGGTTTCCGGGTTACCGAACATCACGCCGATCTTCATGCGGATCTGGTTGATGAAGATCACCAGGCAGTTGGCGTTCTTGATGTTACCGGTGATCTTGCGCAGCGCCTGGGACATCAGACGGGCCTGCACACCCACGTGGTGATCGCCCATCTCGCCTTCGATTTCTGCTTTCGGCACCAGAGCGGCTACCGAGTCAATGACGATGACGTCAACCGCGTTGGAGCGCACCAGCATGTCGGTGATTTCCAGCGCCTGCTCACCAGTGTCCGGCTGCGATACCAGCAGGTCATCGACGTTGACGCCCAGCTTGCCAGCGTATTCAGGGTCGAGCGCGTGCTCGGCATCGACGAAGGCGCAGGTAGCACCCTGCTTTTGCGCCTGGGCAATCACGGACAAGGTCAGCGTGGTTTTACCCGACGACTCAGGGCCATAGATTTCCACCACACGCCCCCTGGGCAGACCACCCAGGCCCAACGCGATATCCAGACCCAGCGAGCCAGTGGAAATCGACGGGATAGCCATACGTTCATGGTCACCCATGCGCATCACCGCGCCCTTGCCAAACTGACGTTCAATCTGACTCAAAGCCGCGGCAAGCGCCTTCTTCTTGTTGTCGTCCATTGTGCATCCTCTTGGAGTAGCGGGCGCCTGAGCGCTCGGTCAACGATAACTGCAATAATGTGTAGGGTAGCTCGACCAATAGCGCCTGCAATTGCTTTTGCGCAAACTACTGTATATATGGTCAGTATTATTCCACAGAAGTGGGCTGCCGCCTACCCCTTGTTTCGTTAACCTGCGGACTGGCTCACAGCGCGCCGCTCGATCAGCTTGAGCAGCCCCTCCAGTGCATGCAGTACGGTTTGCGCGCGCACTTCGCGGCGGCTACCGTGCAAGCGTTTGCACAGGCTGATGGTTTCGCCACCCTGCGCGGTCCAGGCGAACCAGATGGTACCGACCGGTTTCTCCGGGGTACCACCGTCAGGCCCGGCAATACCGCTGACCGCCACTGCCAGGTCAGCCTCTGCGGCCGCCAGCGCGCCCAGGGCCATGGCCCTGACGACCGGCTCGCTAACAGCCCCATGGGTAGCAAGATCCGCTTCGCTGACATTTAACCAGCGCGCCTTGCTATGATTGGCATAAGTGACAAAGCCACTGTGAAACCAGCCAGAACTCCCGCTGACCCGGGTAATGGCTTCACATATGCCGCCTCCGGTGCAGGATTCCGCCGCCGTTACCAACAAGCCCTCACGCCGCAACGCGTTACCCAGACGGGCGGCGGCGGAGTCGATCAACGGGTCATACTGAGACATGCTGTCACCCTCGTTATTTTGCGCTTAAAAGCTGGCCGCGCTTTGCGTAGACTAGGCGGCCAGTTATTCGACCTTCGATCTACCCATCGATTTAACCACCGATGTCCCCATGCCCACCACAGACCAGGGAATTGCATGAGCCGCGCCGAGAAATCCGCCAGCCACACCCCCATGATGCAGCAATATTTCGGCATCAAACAGCATCATCCAGAACAGTTGCTGTTCTATCGCATGGGCGATTTCTACGAGCTGTTCTTTGACGATGCAAAAAAGGCGGCACGCTTGCTGGATATTACCCTGACCGCCCGCGGGCAGTCCGGCGGACAACCCATTCCGATGGCGGGCATTCCCTACCATGCCGCCGAAGGTTACCTGGCCAGACTGGTCAAACTGGGCGAATCGGTGGTGATCTGTGAACAGATCGGCGACCCGGCCACCAGTAAAGGACCGGTGGAACGCCAGGTAGTTCGCATACTCACCCCCGGCACTGTCAGTGATGAAGCCCTCCTCGACGAACGGCGCGACAATCTGCTGGCGGCGCTGGTCGGCAGCGAACGCGCCTTTGGGCTGGCGACGCTGGATATCAACAGCGGCCGTTTTTGCGCCATGGAACTCAGTGGCTGGGAAACCCTGCTTGGCGAACTGGAGCGTCTGTCGCCCGCCGAACTGCTGATCCCGGATGACTGGGAAAGCAATACGCCGATCGAGCGGCGGCGCACGGTACGCCGGCGTGCGCCTTGGGAGTTTGATCGCGACAGCGCGCTCAAAGCGCTGACCCAACAGTTTGGCACCAAGGATCTGGTCGGATTCGGCTGCCAGGATCTGCAGCTCGGATTAGGGGCTGCAGGTGCGCTGATGAGCTACGCGAAGGAAACCCAGCGCACCGCATTGCCGCATATTCGCGCCCTCACGCTGGAACGCTTTGAAGACAGCGTCATCATTGACAGCGCCAGCCGCCGCAACCTGGAGATCGATGCCAATCTGGCCGGTGGCCGCGACAATACCCTGCTCGAGGTACTGGATCACACCGCTACCGCGATGGGCAGCCGTCTGCTGGCGCGCTGGCTGAATCGCCCGCTGCGCGACGCAGCGGTGCTGCAGTCACGTCAGGAGAGTATCAGCGCCCTGCTTGATCAGCATTACCATGAAGCCTTGCAACCGGTGCTCAAGGGGATTGGCGATATAGAGCGGATTCTCGCGCGCGTCGCGTTGCGCTCCGCGCGGCCCCGTGACCTGGCGCGTCTGCGCGATGCACTGGCCACCCTACCGACCCTGCAGGCGGCGTTACAGCCGCTGGAAACGGCGCATTTACGCCAGCTGGCCAAACAAGTCAGCACTTACCCCGAGCTGGCAGAACTGCTCGCGCGTGCGGTGATAGACAACCCGCCCGCGGTGATTCGCGACGGCGGCGTGATCAAGCCCGGTTACGACGCGGAACTGGATGAACTGCAAAATATCAGCGAAAACGCTGGCCAGTACCTGATCGATCTGGAGAATCGCGAACGCGAGCGCACCGGCCTGTCCACGCTGAAAGTCGGCTACAACCGGGTGCATGGCTACTTTATCGAGCTGTCCCGCGGGCAATCGGCCCAGGCGCCGGCGGACTATATTCGCCGGCAAACCCTCAAGGGTGCCGAGCGCTTCATCACCCCCGAGCTGAAAACCTTTGAAGACAAAGCGCTGTCAGCCCGCAGCCGAGCGCTGGCCAGAGAGAAGCTGCTCTACGAAGCGCTGATTGATCGGCTCAATGACGATCTCGCACCCCTGCAGGATACCGCCAGCAGCCTCGCCGAGCTGGATGTGCTGACCACGCTGAGCGAACGCGCCAGTACGCTGGACTACTGCCGCCCGCAGTTTATCCAGGGTAGCCAGATGCATATCCAGCAGGGCCGCCATCCGGTGGTTGAGCAGGTACTCGACGGACCCTTTGTGGCCAATGATCTACTGCTGGACCCGGACACGCGCATGCTGATTATCACCGGCCCGAACATGGGCGGTAAATCCACCTATATGCGTCAGACCGCGCTGATTGTGCTGTTGGCGCATATTGGCAGTTACGTCCCGGCGCAGGCGGTAGAGCTATCGCTGGTGGACCGCATCTTTACCCGCATCGGTTCCAGCGATGATCTGGCCGGCGGGCGCTCGACCTTTATGGTCGAGATGAGTGAAACCGCCAATATTCTGCACAACGCCACCGATGCCAGCCTGGTCTTGATGGATGAAGTGGGCCGCGGCACCAGCACCTTCGATGGCTTGTCACTGGCCTGGTCGGCGGCCGAATATCTGGGCCAGATTCGCGCCTTCAGCCTGTTCGCCACCCACTATTTCGAGCTCACCAGTCTGGCCGATACCGATCCAGGCGTGGCTAACGTGCACCTCAATGCCACCGAACACAATGAGCGTATCGTGTTCCTGCACAGCGTCCTGCCCGGCCCCGCGAGCCAGAGCTACGGCCTGCAGGTGGCCCAGCTGGCGGGCGTGCCCAAGCCGGTGATCGAGCGTGCTCGCCAGCATCTGGCACAGCTTGAACAGCAAAGCCTGAACCAACAAGCACGCCCATCGGGCAGGGCCGAGCATGTTCCGCAGCAGAGTGATTTGTTTGCCAGCGCTGCGCATCCGTTGGTAGAGATATTACGCAGCCTGAAACCGGATGCATTGACGCCGCTGCAGGCGCTCGAACTATTGTACAAA